>DASPUT010000209.1 GCA_035622735.1 Thermodesulfovibrionales bacterium
TCGGACAAAAGCCTCGCTTTCTCGATAAACTTCCTTCCGTCGCCGACTGACTCTATGTATGAGACAACGACTTCGGTCTTTCTGTCGTCTGCCAGGTACTCGTATAAATCGGCCTCGTCGATGTCTACGGCGTTGCCGTACCCAACCGCCTTCGACACGCCGGCATGTGAAGCGTTGAGGCCGCTCAGGATGCAGCTCAGAATGGCTCCGGACTGCGATACGACAGCGACATTACCCCTTTTCGGTCTCTCGAGTCTCTCATAGGGGAGAAAGAAAGTATCGAGTCTCTCGTGGGGATTGTAAATCCCCATGCAGTTCGGCCCGAGGATTCTGAAGCCGAGTTCCTTTCCCGTCTTCTTGACCTCTTCCTGAAGCTCCGTTTCCCCGATCTCCGCGAAACCAGAACTCATGACGATCACGCACCGGGCTCTGTCCCTGAATTCCCTAAGGATCCCGAGGACTTCCTCCGCCGGCCTTAGGACCAAGGCGAGGTCAACGGGTTCGGGGATAGCCGCAACAGTAGGATATGCCTTCAATCCCATCAACTCAGGATACTTCGGGTTGACGGGGTAGACCTGTCCTCTGAATTTCAGTAGGTTTCTGAGTACGACGCCGCCGAGCTTGATCTCGGTGTGGGCGGCCCCGACGAGGGCGATCGACTTAGGGTAAAAAAGAGGGTCAAGGGGGTTCATGCACTTTCGATGAAGAGGAGTGCCGGGTCTTCGAGGTAACCTATCACCTTTGTCAGGAACTTCGAAGCATCGACTCCGTCCGTCACCCTGTGGTCGAAGGTGAGTGAGAGGGGGAGAATCTTTCTGATCACGATCTCTCCGTTCCTGACCCACGGCTTTTCGGATATCTTTCCCGTCCCGAGAATCGCGACATCGGGATAGTTGATGATCGGCGTCGCAAAGGTGCCTCCGAAGTGTCCGTAGTTCGTGATTGTGAAGGTGTTCCCCTTCATCTCCTCGAGCTTTATCTTCCTCTCCCGCGCCTTCTCGCTCAGTTCCTGAATCTCCAGGGCGAGTTCGAGGATCGTCTTCTTCACCGCGTCCTTCACGACCGGGACCATGAGTCCATCGGGCGTATCGACTGCGACTCCGATGGTGTAGTATTTCTTCACGATGATCTCTTCCCGTTCCTCATCGACAGAGGCGTTGAGCATAGGGTGTTCGGCGAGCGCATGAATGACGGCCTTCATGAAAAAAGGCAGAAAGGTCAGGTGGACGCCCTTTTCGCGCAGGGACCTCTTCTCCCTCTCCCTAAGATCCCATAAATCTGTTATGTCGGCTTCGTCCATGCCGGTCACGAACGCGGTTGTCCTCTGGGAGATGATGAGATTCTTCGCGATCGTCCGCCGTATTCCCCTCAGGGGAATCCTCTCGGAAGGGCCGTACTGGTCTTCCGGTTTCGGCTCTTTCTTGGATGCTGCCATAACATCGTCTTTCGTAATGCTGCCTCCGGGGCCAGAGCCCTTCATCCCCTCTATGGCGACCCCGAGTTCTTTTGCCATAGCCCTGATCGCAGGCGTCGCAAGAACCGCCATTTCTTCCTCAGGCAGAACCCCGACGACGGAGACGGATCTCGGTCTCTCTTCCTTTGCCGGCTTCTCCTCTTTCGGCCTCTCTTTCTCTACCGGTTTCACTTCCACGGCCTTCTCTTCGGTCTTTTCACCCTCTTCGAGAATAGTCATGAGGACCTCGCCGACCTTTACAATTCCCCCCTCTTCCTTATTCAGCTTGAGGACCTTTCCTTTCTTGGGAGACGGCACCTCCACAACCGCCTTGTCCGTTTCTAACTCGAGAACAGTCTGGTGCTCTTCTATCTGGTCGCCTTCCTTGACGACCCATTTCCTGATCTCGCCCTCTGTAGTCCCCTCACCCAGATCCGGCAGCACAAATTGAAACGGCATAGAGCCTCCTCGTCCTTGCTTTTTTTCTCGTTTCTGCTTTAATCAGTAAAAGAATAGCATGGAGCATGACCTCAGTCAATTTCGCTCCCTTGAAGGGAGAAATGGAAGAATGGCAAAGGCACTGTGGTATAATCGTGAAAAATTTGTCTGGAGGGAGCCGACCATGAGGGGAAGAGCTGTAAGATTTTTATCCGTCCTCTTTGTTCTCCTGATCCTGACCCAGTCTCTCTCGGTCCCGAACGCCGCTTCCCGGGATCAGAAAAACTTTCTCTGGAAGGTGACGACAAAGACCGGCACCGTTTATCTGCTCGGTTCCCTGCACTTTTTTCGCAGTGAAGACTATCCACTCGATAAAGGCATCGAGGATGCCTTCGAGAGGTCCGGCGTTTTGGCAGTCGAGGCGGACGTCAATGACATAACGCAGATAGACATCTCACAGCTCGTAGAGAGCGCTCTCTATCCCGACAATGACAACCTCGAAAGGCATATCTCCCGGGAGACCTATGAGCTCACGAGAAGGGAATTCGAAGGACTCGGTTTTCCCATCGAACTTGTGAAGAGGCAGAGGCCCTGGTTTCTCGCTTTGACCGTGTCAGCCCTTGAACTCGTAAAATTAGGATTAGACCCGAATTCCGGCATCGACATGCACTTCCTTTCTAAGGCCAAGGGGAGGAAAAGGATCGTCGAACTCGAGAGTCTCGATTATCAGATCAGGCTGCTTTCGGGATTCTCCGATTCCGAACAGGAACAGTTTCTGTTGTATACCCTGAACGATACGAACGCCGTCAGGGAAGAGACGGATGCGCTCGTGCGTGCGTGGAAGAACGGGGATGTAAAAGGACTCGAATCGGTGCTCGCAAAGTATGCGGGGAGGAACGGGCTGACCTCTTCCGTTTATGACAAGCTCATTTACCAAAGAAACAGGAATATGGTCACCAAAATCGAGGATTACCTGAAAACAGGGGAGACTTCTTTCGTTGTCGTGGGGGCCGGACACCTCGTCGGGGATAGGGGAATTGTCGAGCTGCTCAAGCGGAAGGGGTATCATGTCGAACAGTTGTGAACTGCTCGGCTTGTCCCTCTGATCTCAATACTTCAGGACCTCTCCGATACCCTTCCTTATCTTCTCGACAGTCGGCATGTACCGGTCCTCGAGCTTCGGAAGGGGAAGGACTACATCGTAGCTCGTCACCCTGACGATCGGAGCCTTGAGGGAGAGCATCGCCTCCTCGGCGATGAAGGCAGCGATTTCGGAAGCGAACCCCCCGACCTTCGGCGATTCACTGACGATGACGGCCCTCCCGGTCTTCTTCACCGACGCGATTATGGTCTCTTCGTCAAAGGGGTTGATCGTCATGAGGTCTATCACCTCTGCATCGAATCCCTCCACCGCCTGGAGCGACCTCTGGAGCATATATCCCCACGAGATGACCGTCACTTCTTGGCCCTCCTGAACTATCCTCGCCTTTTCGAGGGGAACGGTATAGTCGCCCTCAGGGACATCCTCTCGCATGAGGCGGTAGAGCCTCGTCGATTCGAGGAAAAGCACGGGGTCAGGGTCCCTGACGGCCGAAAGGAGCAGTCCCTTCGCATAGTACGGCGACGCAGGCATGACGACCTTTATGCCGGGCATATGACAGAAGATCGCCTCGCAGCTTTCCGAGTGGTGTTCGGGGGCCTTAATCCCGGCCCCGTAAGGGGTCCTTATCACGAGGGGACAGGTGTACCTCCCCCTCGATCGCGAGCGGATTCTCGATGCATGGTTCGCGATCTGATTCACGGCGGGATAAATGAACCCGAAGAACTGCACCTCGGCGATCGGCTTCAACCCGTAGACTGCCATGCCGATGGCTGTGCCGATGATGCCCGACTCTGCGAGCGGAGTATCCATCACTCTCTCAGGACCGAATGCTGCGAGAAGTCCTTCGGTGATGCGGAAAACCCCTCCGTCCATCCCGACGTCTTCGCCAAGGACGACGACCTCCTTGTCTCTCCCCATCTCTTCTTTCAGGGCGAGGTTGATCGCCTGTACCATATTCAGCTGGGCCATCTCAGAAATCCCTCATCTCTTTTTTCTGTCTCTGGGTAAGGGCACCATAGGTGTACGTGAACATGTCGCGCGGGTCAGGGGGCTCGACCGATTCTGCCTTCTTCTCTGCTTCATCCACGCTTGCCTTTGCCCGCGCCTCCACCTCTTTCTGATACCCATCTGTCCAGAGGCCCTTCTTCTCCATGAAGAGCTTCATCCTCATGATAGGGTCCCTCGCCTTCCAGGCATCGACCTCCTCCTTTGTCCTGTAACGTGTCGCATCATCAGCGGTGGTATGGTCGGACATCCTGTAGGTAAAGCATTCTATCAGCGTCGGACCGCCGCCCTGCTTCGCCCTGTCGAGCGCATCTTTTGTCGCCTTATAGACTGCGAAGACGTCATTCCCGTCGACCTGTACGCCCTCGAAGCCATAGGAGATAGCCTTTTGGGCGAGCGTCTTCGCCGCGGTCTGTTTTTCCCTCGGCACGGAGATCGCCCATTGATTGTTCTGGCAGACGAAGACCATGGGGAGCTTGAATACCCCGGCGAAATTCATGCCTTCATGAAAATCTCCCTCCGAGGTGCCACCGTCGCCAAAATATGCGAGCACCCCGACCTTATCCCCGCGATACTTTGCCGCCATGGCGGCTCCTGCTGCGTGAGGAAGATGGGAAGCCACAGGTATGCAGACCGGGAATATGTTGAGATCGGGAGATGTCCTGAGCCCCCTCTCATCACCCGACCAGTATTGGAGGATCTTGTAAGGCGGCTGCCCGACCGCGATATAGACACCGTTTTCCCTGAAGGAAGGGAAAACCCAGTCGGTCTTTTCGAGGGCGAAGGCGCTTCCTATCTGCGATGCCTCCTGACCGAGGATCGGCGCGTAGGTGCCGATCCGCCCTTCCCTCTGGAGGCTTAAGGCTCGCTGGTCAAAGGTCCTCGAAAAGACGAGGAGTTCATAGATCTTCCTGATATCGTCGCCGGACAGTGTTGGCATGAGTGAATCATCGGCATTTCCCGCCTCGTCAAGGATATCAAGCCGTTTTACATCGAACGATTCGATTACCTTCTCGGGCATCTCAGCTCTCCTTCGGGGACAGGCTCTTCTTCGTCACAAAAGAGCATACCACACTTTATTACGCTATGCACGCTCAGGCATATTCTCGAGCCGGCGGAATTCTGATAGGGACCGTGATACACAGTCCTCGATCGCCATGCCGGAGAAATAATTTCCTGCCAGGAGGAGCCGCTTACCGGCAAGAAGCGCGTCGATGTCGCCGATTATGCTCTCATGTCCGACGGCAAGAGAAGGGACGACATTGTTTCTCGTTGCGACATGATCGACCCGGGACCTGCCCACTCCGAGTACCTCCGTGATGCGCTGGAGCTTCGCGTGTCGGTCGGTACGTCCCGGTTTGAAATGGAAACTGAACCCCCGATAAAGCCCGTGTCTCACCGTGTCTCTCGAAACAGCGGAATAGAAAGAGTCATCAGCGGCTATGATCCCTGCCAGCGGGCCGATGGCGAGCGCATCCTTCCTGAGGACTACCCCCATCGTTTCGACGGACTCACACTTGATCCGCGATATCTTCAGGGCAAGCTCAGGGAATGACGGCCCCAGCAAGGCTGCCGCAGCGACAGGCGGAACGGCCAACGCGAGGTTCCTAGAATTGTAAAGGCCTCCATCCGCCGTCCTGACATCGAAGAGACCGCCTCCATAAAGAACCGATTGAACCCCACTCCCTGTTACCACCGTGACGTTCCTCTGACCCCGTATCGCGTCTAGAATCGTCAGAAGGCCGCCTTCGAGGGTGAAGCTCTTCATGACATCCTTCCTCCGCGGCCGCTTCTTGAAGAGCATGTCAGCCGGGAAATCGTTCGCCCTCTGCGAAATAACCGCATTGAAGGCCGGTCCGAAGACCTTCTCATAATTATTCCTTCCGACGATCTTGGCGTAGTACGACTCGACGCTCTGACCGGCCTTCTTCAGACTGAAGAGGCGGGGCGCGGAAAAGAGGAGTTCCAGAAAGTTAAGCTGAGAGGAGATCGATGTTATCCTGTCGCCGATGAGCATCTTGAAGCCGACCTTCTCCCTCTTCCTCATGCGGTCGAGGATCCCGCAGCCCTCTATGATTCCGAGGAGGTTGCCGTAGGAGTTGTAACAGGTATGCGCGCCGAGTTCGAACCAGAAATCCGAGCCGTCTTCCAGCCGATGTGATGAAAAACAGCCGCCCGTCCTTTCGTCCTTCTCGATCACGAGCGTTCTGAGACCGGACCGTCCAGAGTAATATGCGAGACTCATCCCGCTGATTCCGGCGCCTGCGATAATCAAGTCATACTGGTTCATACAGCCCTCCTCCTTGCCTGAAATACGGTAAATCGTTCCTGCTACAGCAAAGCCCTGAGTCGTGAGAATTCGCTTAACGATCTGAGGACGCAGTCCTCGATAGCCAACCCGAGAAGGTAATTCCCGGTCAGAAGGAGCCTCTTGTTCGCGAGGAGACTATCGATCTCTCCGAGCAGACGATCGTGGCCTACATTGAGAAAGGGAACGTAATTTTCGGTTACCGTAACCTGCTCCAACTGCTCCCGCTTCACTCCTATGACTTCGGAGATGCGTCCGATCTTCTTCTCCCGGTCGAGAAGACCGGGTTTGAAGTGGAAGGTGAATCCGCGATACGTTTCATGCGCGATCGCGTCCCGCGAAACCACGGAAAAGAAGCTGTCATGAACAGGGATAATCCCGGCCAGAGGGGCGAGAGAGAGAGCATCCTTCCTGACAGCGAATCCGACCGCCTCGGAGACCGCAACCCGTATCTGCTTGAGGAGTCGCGACACTTGGGGGAAGGCGGTCTCTAAGAGCGCTGCCGCCGCGGTCGCTGTTGTCGCGAGCGCGAGGCTGCGTGCTTCGTAATTCTTCCCCTCTCTTGTCGCGAGAGAGAAGGAATCCTTTGAGAACGTGATCCCGGCGACCTCGCTTCCGGTGAGCACCTCAACGCCGCGACATGCCCCGAGGGCATCAGTGATCGTCTGGAGGCCGCCTGATACGGTGAAACTCTTCAGGACATCTTTTCTCCTCGGTCGTTTCTTGAAGAGGACTTCCGCAGGGAAATCATCGGCATCCTGGGAAATGACGGCGCTCAGGAGGGGGCCGAAGACCTTTTCGTAGTTCTTCTTGCCGATGATGCCTGAATAATAGGATTTCATGCTCCGGTCCTGCTTCTTCAGTGTCACGACCCGGGGCGCTGCAACGAGGAGTTCGAGGAAGTTCAGTTGCGACGGGATCGATTGAATGCGGCCGTCGATGAGCATCTTGTAGCCGACCTTCTCCCGCTTTTCTATGCGCTTGAGAACCCCGCAGTCTTCCATGACATC
>DASPUT010000210.1 GCA_035622735.1 Thermodesulfovibrionales bacterium
TTCGCTCATTAACCTCGCGTCTGTGACAAAAGAATACAGGTTCGGTTTCCGGATGTACCTATCGTCAATTGCAGCTTCTTGAAAGTATCATTATGTCGGTGGAAGCGATACAACGCATGTCTCAAGCATCATTTTACTCTCTTGAGCCCTCCCAGATAGCATGTTACTCCCGGTATTTCGTGCGAGAAAACCCGAACTCTTTTCTGGCCGATCTGTCTCAGCCATAACGTCGGTATCGTAAAGGCAAGCATGCTTCGGGGCGAACTCCTCGTCCGCAAACAGAAGGGTCTTGTGTGGGCTTCTGGATGAAAGATGCCAAGTGGCTTTTGCCACTCCTGCGCGGATTTCTTCAGGCATTTGAGAGTGTATCAAGATTTGCACAGTGAGATGTAGTCGGTGAAGCTGAGAGGCAACAGTACTTCCAGAAAGCCGCATTTCTGATATGCTTGCATCAGATGTGTCTGACTCGTGTCGGTTCGAGTTCGGCCTCCGGCACCAAAATAAACAGAGTTCGCAGCGAATCACACTGCTCTTAGTCATCAGCAGCCGCGAATTTGTGGTGTGCTCCTGCCGATGATCATTGCTTTCCTCTTCTCTCGTTTTTCGCGTTGTGGTATATTTAGTCCATGCAGCGCCAAAGCGGCTGTTCCGATAATCACCGTGATGCATTCAGGAAGGATTAAGGCAATCGAGCTTATCCTCCCTTGGCAATAGAAGAGAATCCTTGAGAGCGCGAACGCCGGACTATCCGGAGAAATAGATAGAAGAGGTTTGTATGAAGAATATTTTACTCTTTGGCGGCGGACTTCATGCAAGTTGCTGCATTGATATTATGCAGAAAGAAGGCAAATACAATATTATAGGAATTTCGGATTCCATTCATGATATCGGAACGGAATTGTTTGGGTATACAGTGGTTGGAAGACAAGAACAACTGAAAGAATTAGTTGTAAAATATAGCGTGGACGGTGGGATTATTACGATTGGCGATAATTGGTCACGAAAGATAGTATATGATTGCATCAAGAATATAATTCCGGATTTTAGATTCGTAAATGCAATTCATCCATCAACGATAATCGGAACGAACGTTCAATTAGGTGTCGGGATTGTGACTATGGCCGGCTCTATTATTAATCCCGATAGCATTGTCGGCGATTTTTGTTTTTTGGCAACGGGTGCACAGTTAGAGCATAATTGTAGAATGGGGGATTTTTCGAGTATTTCGTGTGGTTCCATTACGGGCGGAAAAGTTACTATAGGGAAGTACTCGGCGATCACTCTAGGAGTAACCGTTATGGATAGATTGAATATTGGAGAGAATACCGTTGTCGGTGCAGGTTCATTAGTCACCAAGGATTTGCCCGATAATGTGCTTGCATATGGAAACCCTGCGAAGATTATGAGAAAGCGAAAACCTGGCGAAAATTTCCTTAAGTCAAGATAGATTGAAATTTCAAGGTCTATATGTGAAAGGTATCAAACAGGCTTCGGAATTAGATAAGGACTTTGTAGTGTATACGGCGCAGAGTAAATCGGAAGGTGAGGCTTTTGCACCCGGTGACTGCGCTGTTCATCACCGTTGAGAACAAAGATGATACGATACGAGAGAGTGTTTATGGAGATCATGTGATGCGGGGAGAACTGTAGAGAATGAAGGCTATTGTTCTTGCGGGAGGATTCGGCACGCGGCTCTCAGAGGAAACGATGCATCGGCCGAAGCCGATGGTCGAAATCGGAGGGAAGCCTGTGTTATGGCATATCATGAATATTTATGCCGCCCACGGCATAAAGGAGTTTATCATAGCCCTCGGATACAAGGGAGAGTTCATCAAAGAATACTTCCTGAATTTCTATGCGTTTAACAACGACATTACTGTTGACCTTTCGGATGGCGGCACGATAATTCATGAAGGGCGACAGCGTGACTGGAAGGTCCATCTTGTCGATACCGGTCTCAATACGCAGACCGGCGGGCGAATGAAGCGCTTGGGAAAATGGATTGGAAGAGATGATGCGTTTATGATGACGTACGGTGACGGCGTTGCAGATATATCAATTCGTTCATTGCTCGAATATCACAAGAAGCACGGAAGGCTTGCGACCATAACCATGGTGCGGCCGACTGCCAGGTTCGGCAAGATCACCTGTGAAAACGAAAGGGTCATAGAGTTTAACGAAAAGCCGCAGACCGGGGAGGGATGGATCAACGGCGGATTTTTTGTCCTGAACCGCAAGGTCCTCGATTATATCGAGGATGATGATTCAGTCTGGGAGCATGGCCCGCTGGAAGAACTCGCCCGTGACGGCCAGTTGATGGGCTACCGGCACAATGGCTTCTGGTCACCCATGGATACCCTTCGAGAGAAGAAGTATCTCGAGGAACTCTGGGATTCGGGAAGGGCGCCGTGGAAGGTATGGAATGACGGCGAACGCCGGCGAATCAAATGAGATCAAAGGAAACAGTGAATCATCATCAGGCTGATTTGGAAATTACAATGAGCCGCGGCACTCACGGCATGAGAAGTCGCCGGTGCAGATTCTGTGGGAGCGGTTTGCATGTCACCTTTGTTGACCTCGGGGTTTCACCGCTCGCAAACTCCTTTCTCAGGGCAGACGAATTAGGCAGGATGGAAGCCTTTTATCCGCTCCATACCTATGTCTGCGAGCACTGCTTTTTGGTACAACTCGAGGCATTTCAGACTCCCGAGCACATGTTCGGCGATTATGTCTACTTTTCCTCATACTCTGATACGTGGCTCCGACATGCAGAGGAGTTCACGAATGAGATAATGGCGCGCTACGCATTGACCGGATCGAGTCAGGTGATCGAGATAGCGAGCAATGACGGCTATCTCCTCCAATATTTTCAGCAGCGGGGGGTCTCAGTCCTGGGAATCGAACCTGCCGCCAACGTTGCCGAAGCGGCCATCGGGAAAGGCATTCCGACGCTTGTCGAATTCTTCGGCGCGAAGACGGCAGAGAAACTCAGTTCTCAAGGAATAAAGGCTGACGTCCTCATAGGGAACAACGTCCTCGCTCATGTGCCCGATTTAAAGGATTTTGTTCTAGGCATGAAAGTCCTTTTGAAAGGTAACGGCGTAATTACGATCGAATTCCCGCATCTCATGAGACTCATCGAGGACAGCCAGTTTGATACCATTTACCATGAACACTTCTCTTACTTCTCATTTGGAACGGTTCTCAGAATCTTTTCAGATCAGGGTCTGACCGTATTCGACGTTGAGGAACTGAAAACCCACGGCGGCTCATTGAGAGTATATGCGAGACATACTGAGGATAAGACGAAGCCGGTCACCGGGGAGGTGAAAGCATTAGAGGCGCGGGAAGACAAGGCCGGTCTGACGAACCTTGAATATTACCGTTCATTTGGAGAAAAGGTGAAAGAGGCAAAGCGTGCCATCCTTGACGTTATGATCAAAATAAAGAGGGCAGGGAAAACCATTGTCGGTTATGGCGCTGCCGCTAAGGGCAACACGCTTCTTAATTATTGCGGTATACGGAGTGATTTTCTCGATTACGTCGTTGATCGCAACCCCCATAAGCAGGGAAAGTATCTCCCGGGAACCCGCGTCCCGATCCATCATCCGGACAAAATCAGAGAGACGAAGCCCGACATCCTCCTCATCATCCCGTGGAATCTGAGAGACGAGATTACGGAACAGATGTCCCACCTGCGTTCCTGGGGAGGTCGGTTCCTCGTACTGATCCCCGAAATAAGAGTCTTTTAACAGGCTATGAAAAAAGTATTGATTACCGGCGGAACGGGCTTCATCGGAAGGCACTGCATCCCCCTGCTCGTTGCCCGGGACTACGAAGTTCATGCCCTTTCCTCGAGGACATCGGGCGTTGAGGAGAGAAATGTACATTGGCACAGGGCCGATCTTTTTGAGAAAGGGCAGGTCTTCGATGTCTTGGCCAGGGTGAAGCCGACGCATCTGATTCATACCGCATGGTGTGTGACTCCCGGGAGTTACCAGAATTCCCCGGCGAACATAGAATGGGTCAAGGCGAGTCTGGATCTGGTTCAAGCCTTTGCAAGGCAGGGCGGCAGGAGGCTCGTGATTACCGGAAGTTGCGCAGAGTACGACTGGAGATTTGGCTACTGCTCGGAATCTCTGACCCCGATCGTTCCAAGAGACCTCTACGGAACGGCAAAGCACTCCCTGCAGCTTATGGTCAGCGCCTATTCAGCCAATGTTGGGTTAAGCGCCGCCTGGGCAAGAATCTTTTTTCTCTACGGACCCCATGAACACCCGAAGAGGATAGTACCGTCCGTAGTCCGTTCATTGTTGTCGGGCAGTCCGGCCCGCTGTTCAGAGGGCGATCAGATCCGGGATTATCTCTATGTGGGCGACGTTGCCGATGCGTTGGTTACCCTTCTCGATAGTAAAATCCAGGGCCCTCTCAATATCGGTTCCGGGTCGCCCGTTTCGATAAAAGAGATCGCATATACCATCGGCCATAAATTGAAGAGGTCCGACCTTATCGAACTCGGTGCTCTGCCTCTCTCTCCTGATGATCCGCCTCTCGTTGTTGCCAACACCTCACGGCTGAAAGAAGCACTCGGGTGGGAACCGACTTACGGTCTTAACCGCGGCATTGACCTGACCATAGAATGGTGGCGGGACAATATGTTCCGGTCGTCATCGGCGGTTGTTAAGGAGACGACAGAGTTTGAGAGCGTAAAAATGGAAGGCAGATCCTCTAAGGGGAAGGAGCGATGAACGGTAAGAATCCTGAGGTAACGCTTGTCATGCCTTGTTATAATGAGGAAGATTCGCTGCCGGTAACCGTTCCTGAATTGTGCGATGCCTTCGGTGCGGATGGCGTACGCCTCGAACTTGTGCTTGTTGATAATGGCTCAAGGGATAAAACGGGCGAGATTATCGACAGTCTCATCGCGGCAGGGTATCCGATCAGGAAGATGAGCCTCAGCCCGAATCAGGGGTATGGCGGCGGGGTTCTCGCCGGATTGAACGTCTGTGAGACTCCCGTTGTAGGCTACCTCTGTGCCGACGGCCAGGTCTCTGCTGAAGACACGCTGATCGCATACCGCCTCATAAAGGGGAGGGAAGACCGCGCGATAACCAAGGTGAGAAGAAAATTTCGCAAGGACAGCCTGAAAAGAAAAATCGTGTCTATCGTTTATAACGGATTGATGCAGGTTCTCTACGGCGGCCTCGGAGCTATTGATGTCAACGGAAATCCGAAGATCTTCTCGCTGAAGACATTAAAGGCTATGGAACTCTCTTCGCGGGACTGGTTCCTGGATCCGGAATTCATCATTAAGGCGAAGCACATGGGTCTGAGAATCATCGAGTTCGATGTGGAGGGTGTTGCGAGAAGAGGTGGAGCCTCAAACGTAAGAACGAGCACCTGCATCGAGTTTCTCAAAAACATTCTTCTCTATCGGTTCGGCAGCGCCCTGAAATCATGGAGACAGAGAATAACGGAAGCCGGCCCCTATGTCTGTCATGATGATTCTAAAGTCACGCGCTCTGTCAAACCATGATCACAACGGAATAGCTTTGCCGGCCCATGGATGAGGCGGTCATGAACGAGAATTTCTGGGAAGACAGACATGTATTTGTCACCGGCGCTACCGGTCTTCTCGGGTCTTGGATGGTAAAACGATTGCTCGAATCGGGAGCCGATATCACCTGTCTCGTTCGTGACTGGGTGCCGAAGAGCCATCTCGTGACTTCAGGGAACCTCGATAAGGTCAACATCGTTCGCGGGGAACTCGAAGACTATGAAACGGTTCTCCGGGCGATCAACGAATATGAAATAGATACCGTATTCCATCTCGGCGCGCAGACGATAGTCGGTACCGCGTCGCGCTCTGTCCTTTCGACGTTTGAGGCAAATATCAAAGGGACATGGAACCTGCTCGAAGCGTGCCGTGTCTGTTCAAAACTCGTAAGGCGGGTGATTATCGCCTCGAGTGATAAGGCTTACGGAGAACATAAGAATCTTCCCTACAAAGAGAGTACGCCGCTCCTGGGAAGATTCCCCTATGACGTATCGAAAGTCTGTGCGGATCTTCTCGGCTTCTCCTATTTTCATACCTATCAACTGCCCGTAGGCATCACCCGCTGCGGCAATCTCTATGGAGGCGGAGACCTGAACTTCAACCGTATCATTCCGGGAACGATTAAATCCGTGCTGCTCGGCCAAAGGCCGATAGTCCGCAGCGACGGAAAATTTGTTCGGGACTACTTTTACGTGGAGGATGCGGTAGAAGCCTATATGAAGTTTGCCGAGCAAATGAGTCACCAGCAGCTGTACGGGGAAGCGTATAACTTTGGGACGGAGACCCCGAAGACCGTTATCGATCTCGTGCGTCTCGTTCTCAAGCTCATGGATAGGGAAGATCTGGAGCCGGTAATACTCAATGAAGCGACACATGAAATAAGGGAGCAGTACCTTGATTGCGCGAAGGCGAAAGAAAAGCTTCATTGGGAGGCGGGATATCCCCTGGAACTCGGCCTCGGCAAGACTATCAAATGGTATCGAGAATACTTGGGTCGTAGTTGAACGATAGGGATACGTCTTTCCGGTAACTCACCTTTCATGTCCCGGTAAGTCTTTCCAATGCTACTTTCTTGTGCTCAAGAAGCTTAAGTTCGGACAGGCTATCCCGGTATGCTTTTAAGAATGAACTAGCTAACGAGTACGCAGTGAAATCTGAGGTTATTATTTACTCTGGAAACAGAATGAAGATCACACTGTCACGCTTAGGGGCTCGGCGTGGGAATCGATTCCGGACTCTTACGGTAGAGCGTGTAGTCTGTGGTCACGATCAGGGGGCTGAAGCCGTTTGCGGCCAGATACTTCATGATCGGATGGGAAGGAGGATACTGCATTCCCCACAAGCGGACCTGAACGGCGACGGTCGGCGGACAGCTCAGAACATGTGACACATCGGCCTGCGGCGTCAATATCGGGGGACTGCCCCAGACCGACTTCGCGGCAGGCCGCAGACTTGTGAAGAG
>DASPUT010000211.1 GCA_035622735.1 Thermodesulfovibrionales bacterium
CGCAGAATCTCCGAGCTCATCAAAGGCCTCCCTCACCATGAGAGGATTCTCAGCCGGTTCGAAAGGACCCACGTAGAGGATATATCCCTTCGGCTCCAGGCCGAATCTTCTCAATATCTCCCCGGGTGGATACTTCTTCAAATCGCTTCCATAGGCAATATAAATGGAATCCTTGTCATACTGCTTTTTATAATACTCCTGCATCCACTTGGCTGACGTTACTACCGCATCGGAGTTGTTGCCGGACATTTGCTCCGAAAATCGCAGATACCATGATGACGTCTTCTCAGATTTCTTCTGCTGACGGACAAAGCGGTCTATGTTTATTACGACCTTCTTCTTGAAAAGCCTCGGCAGAAAACAGAACGGAGAAGGGCCGAGAACAAGAACAACCTCGGCGTTCAGGAATGAGACATGAAGAAGGGAGATGAGTTCATAGAGAGGCCTCTCGATACCCTTCAGCCTGACCGTGGGTAAAATGACCAGTCTTACCCCCTTGTAGGTATCTTCATCGCCCTTCATATAGGGCCTGCAGCAGTAGACGGTCACCTCATGGCCCTTCTTCACAAGACGGGTAGAAACCTCTTCTGCCAGGGTCTCGAACCCTCCGTAATTGACCGGCATTCCCTTCGAGCCGAGGATCGCGATCTTCACTGAGAAAGGCCCTCACGCCCGAAAGTAATCCCCTGAATTACCTGAGGGGTTAACTTATCCCCGATTACCTCCGGAGGGAGTATCATCCGCATCCCTACCATGGACGTATTTTTTCAGAACGTAATAGTAAATGCAAGATACTTGAACGTTCCCCCAACAAGAGAGCGTGATCAGTTCAGCTTTTCTGAAACCTCGATCCGAATACCCGCAGCAAGAAACGAGGATTTGAGACAAAGTTGCGCCTCCAGAGGCGCCCTGGTTCGCGGAGCAGCCGCGGAAGCCATTCAAGGCCCATCCTCTGAAAAGCGGGGTGGGACCTTTTCACCTTCCCGGTATAAAAATCGAAGACCGCACCAATCGCACCGATGCACGATACGTCGAGGCGGTCCCTGTTTTCCAATATCCACTTCTCCTGTTTCGGTGCCGTCATGCCGACCCAGAGGATATCGGGCTTTACTCTGTTCACCGCCTCAATCATCAAAGAACTTTCCTTCTCGTCGAACTCCGGCTTAAACGGTGGAGAGTAGGTTCCCGCAATCCCGATATTCGGATATTCCCTTCGCATCTTCTCCGTAATCTTTTCAAGATTCTCATCCGTGGAGCCGAGGAAGAAGTAAGAGAACGACCTCTCCTCGTTTAACCTTTCGCTTAATCCCATAAAGATATCGCTGCCGGTTACCCTTTTCCTGATCGAACCACCGAGTATCTTCGAAGCGATCACTATACCGACTCCGTCGGGAACAATGAGATCGGCACTCCTGAGGGCCTCATCGAAGGCGTCGTCTCTCCGCGCGACTTCGAGCGAATGGGGATTGGCACAGACAAAATATTTCCGTCTCTTTCCTTCTTTCAGCCACCCGACTATCCCGGAGACACAATCTTCCCGAGATTTTGACGTCACAGGATAACCTAGGATAGATTCCGTCATGTCATTTCCCCATATTCCGGCCGTTGAGCACATTGCGATAGATGTCCATCAATATCTCAAAATTCCTCTCTGCCGTATATTTTGCCTCGAATTCAGCCCTAGCGTTCCCGCCCATCTCGGTTGCAAAGGCCTCGTCTTCGAGCATGACACCAATCTTTGACGCGAGGTCACGGGGGTCACTGGGACTGAAGAGGAGGCCTGTCTTTCCTTCCTCGATTATCTCCTCCATCGCTCCACGTCTCGAGCCGATTACCGCCTTGCCGCAGGCAAAGGCCTCTATCGTCGTCAGGGGGAACATCTCATAACAGAGAGTCGGCATGACCATAAACCGCGCCTCCCGCAAGATCGCCATGCTCTCGCTGAAACCCTTTCTCCCGGTGAGTTCCACATTTCTTATCCTTTCATTAGCGATCTTCCTTTCGATCTCCTGCCGCAGCGGTCCGTCGCCGACAAGTCTCAGTGTAATATTTTTATGAGCCGCGCGTTGGACCATCGCAAAGGCATCGAGAAGGGTTTCGATCCCTTTCTCCCGCGACAGCCTGCCGATGAAGACGATGGAATCCCCGAAGAGAGAGGAAGGTTCAGGAGGGCGGAACAGGAAATTCGGCTTAATAAACACCTTTCCACTCGGCAGTCCGCATTCCACCACCTTGCGTTTCCCGAACGTAGTGAGCGCTATATAGGTATCTATCTTTTTGGACCACGTGCCCCTGATACGGTGGAAGCCTTCAGCCGCCGCGAGCGGAAGAGTATAGATTCTCGAGTCTCTGTAGCATCCGTGAGCGACGCCTCCCAGCGGCAGCCTACCGATGCAGTCTTCGCAGACCCTCCCATTCCTCATGAAGAGCCCGTTAGCACAGAAAAACCTGAAGTTGTGGCATGTCT
>DASPUT010000212.1 GCA_035622735.1 Thermodesulfovibrionales bacterium
GATGGAAGCTGTCTACAAAGGACATAGTGAGACGGTAAGGTTGCTTATAGAAAAGAGGGCTGACGTGAATGCCAGGAGTGATGGCGGACTCACATCCCTCATGATAGCCTCGGCGGTCGGAAGAGCCGACATCGCGGAGGCCCTGCGAAAAGCCGGCGCTCGCGAATAAAAAAAGAGACAGCCGATTATAGCTGACTCTTGATCCGTTATGGTAGGCGGAACAGGGATCGAACCTGTGGCCCCAGCCTTGTAAGGGCTGTGCTCTCCCAGCTGAGCTATCCGCCCAAAAGATTCTCTATTAAACAATAGGAGAAACTAGTTTGTCAATTACTCATCGACGGAAAAGGAAAGCGCTTTCGGACAGGAACGCGCCGTGATGGCGCGCACTGTTGAGATGAGAGCCATTTCTATATATAATCTAAGCAATCAACGTGCAAGGAGATCCATATGGTAACGGGGAAACCGCTCTTCTCGACAGATCAGATTCAGCAGAGGGTAAGAGAACTGGCAGAGAGTATTTCGAAAGACTATGAAGGAAAAGACCTCCTGGCGGTCGGAATCCTGAGAGGAGCCTTCATGTTCCATTCGGACCTCGTGAGGTCGATAAAGATCCCGCTCACCATCGATTTCCTTGTCACGGAAAGTTATGCGAAGGCGGAAACCACGGGAGAGGTGAAGGTGTACTACGACGTCCGTGAGGACATCACGGACAAGGATGTCCTCCTCGTAGAGGACATTGTTGATTCGGGTATCACCCTCAGTCGTGTGCGCGAGCGAATGCTGTCACGGAAACCGAGGAGCCTCAAGACATGCGTATTTCTCGACAAGCGGGAACGGAGAGAGATCGATGTGCCTCTCGATTATGTGGGCTTTACCATACCGAACGAGTTCGTTGTCGGTTATGGCCTCGATTATGACAACAGGTTCAGGAACCTTCCCTATATAGCGGTATTCAGAAAGTCAGTCTGAAGAGGCAGCGGGGCGGGATGGAGGCCGAAATGTTTCGTGCCCACTCTATCGCTTTCACCAAATGCCATGGATCAGGAGCACGGAAAGGAGAGCTATGTTCGAACTTATGGTTGAATCCACATTCGCTGCAGCCCACCAGTTAAGGGGGTACCAGGGAAAGTGTGAAAACTTTCATGGTCATAACTGGAAAGTGCAGGTGCATGTCTCGGCGGAGAGGCTCAATGAGATAGATATCGCGTTGGATTTTCACGATCTGAAACGGTATACCCAAGAAGTTACCGGTTCTCTCGACCACACGTTTCTCAACGAAATATTCCCCTTTACCGAAAAAAACCCGTCTTCAGAAAATATCGCAAAATGGATCTATGACACACTGAAAAAGAAGATCAACGGTGAATTCGTCCATCTTACGGCGGTGACCGTCTGGGAATCCGACACCGCATCCGCGACTTACTATGAAGACTGAGAGGGAGTTCGCCTTCAGGCTTCTCGAAGAGGCGAAGAAGAAAGGCGCGGAATTTGCGGAGGTATATCTGAAATCGGCAAGGAATCTCTCGGCCGAGGTTAAGGATCAGGAAACGGACGCCGTAGAATCATCCATCGACTTCGGATATTCCCTTCGCGTCATCAGGAAGAAAAGGCTCGGTTTCTCCTATGCCACCGATCTTCGTAAGGGCGACAGCGTCGTGGAGGATGCGGTTGAGGCGTCAAAATGGGCCGAGGAGGACGATTATCTTGCCCTGCCGGAACCTTCACCCCAACAGTCCATGCCGATCTTTGACGATGCCGTTGCCTCCGTGGGTAAGGAAGAGGCTGTGATTCGTGCTTGCGCCACAGAAAAAGCTGCCCGTGTTTCGGATGCGAGGATAACGAAGGTGAGGAAATCCTCCGCGTCCTTTACCTGCACTGATGTCCTCATCATGAATTCGAGGGGTCTCGATGCGATGTATTCCTCCACATCGGCAACGGCGGAGATCATGGTCGTTGCTGAAGAGGGCGGCGACAGTCAGATGGGATGGGACTTTGAAGGGTCGAGGTTTCTCGGGGACGTTTCTCCGGAAGCGGTGGGGAAAAGGGCTGCTGCTCGGGCACTCGAAATGCTCGGCGCTCGGAAGATTCGCTCCGTCAGTGCTCAGGTGATGCTCGATAGTTCCGTCGCCGCTGACTTCCTCGGTATCTTCTCATCGCTCCTGTCATCGGAATCTGTTCAGAAGGGTAAGTCACTGCTCGCGAAACGTATCGATGAGGAGGTCGTGAGCCCCCGCATCAGTATCGTCGATGACGGAGGGGTGCCACGTAAACTCGGCAGCAGGCCCTGCGACGATGAAGGCGTGGCGACTTCCAAGAAGGAGCTCATTCAAGACGGCGTTCTCCTCGGGTATCTCTACAATACCTACACCGCGAAAAAGGATGGGGTAGCGTCTACGGGAAATGCCGTGAAGGGTGGCTTCTCGTTGCTGCCTTCTGTGGGCCGAACAAACCTTTACCTCACCGGATCATCCCTGCACCCGCAGACCCAAAACCTGCCCGCGCAGTTCGACAGGGGTCTTTTCGTCACCGATGCGATGGGAATGCATACCGCAAACCGGATATCGGGAGAATTTTCGATCGGCGTCTCCGGACTCTGGATAGAGGGCGGGAAGGCGCGGCATGCCGTTAAGGAAGCGGTGATATCGGGGAACATCCTTGAATTCTTCAGAAACGTTGAAGCGGTAGGCGACGATCTCAGGTTCTACGGCAACATCGGTGCCCCGAGTCTCCTTATCGGACCGGTGGATATCAGCGCCTAGTAGCTCTCCTTCCAAAACTCCCGTTCGTTCTGGTAGACTATTGAGTTCGTAGTCTCCTGATACTCTCGGGTGAGCGGGCGCGATAATTGATTCTTTTTCACGTTGTCTTCTACGAAATGAATCGTGAACGAGGGAGGTTGGACAATGGATTACTTCTTGACAGATGAACAGATCATGATCAGAGACCTTGCCCGGCAGATTGCGGAGGAGAAGGTCGTCCCTGTCAGGGAAGAGCTCGATGAGAAGGAAGAGTTTCCCTGGGAAATCATGAAGGTGCTCGCCCAGTCCGATCTCTTCGGTCTCTTTATCCCCGAGCAGTACGGCGGTCTCGGAAAGGGATGCCTCGAACTCTGCATCGCCGTCGAGGAGCTCTCAAAGGCCTGCGTCGGCGTATCCACATCGTACGCGGCCAACGCCCTCGGAACCTTCCCGATCCTCCTCTTTGGATCAGAAGAGCAGAAGAAGAAATACCTCCCCGATATCGCTGAGGGGAAGAGGCTTGTCGCCTTCGGCCTCACGGAGGCGAACGCGGGGAGCGATGCCGCTGGGATACAGACGACGGCGAAGCTTGAAGGCGATGAGTATGTGATCAACGGCACAAAGCAATGGATCACGAACGGAGGCGAGGCCGAGATTTACACGATTATAGCCATGACCGACAGGGCCAAGGGAGCCAGGGGCGCATCAGCCTTCATTATTGAGAAAGGGACGCCCGGGTTCAGTTTCGGCAAGAAGGAAAGGAAGATGGGCATACGGGCTTCGGTGACCCGGGAGCTGGTCTTCGACAACTGCAGAGTGCCGAAAACGAATATTATCGGCAGAGAAGGGATGGGCTTCATTGTGGCGATGAAGACACTCGACAGTTCTCGGACCGGAGTGGGTGCACAGGGTCTGGGAGTAGCCCAAGGCGCATTCGAGGAGGCGGTCAAGTTTGCTAGGCAACGCGTCCAGTTCGGTCATCCGATCATCAGCTTTCAGGCGATCCAGCACATGCTTGCCGACATGGCTACCGAGATAGAGGCCGCGCGGGCTCTGATCTATACGGTGGCACGCTACATAGACAGCGGAGCGAAAGACGTGTCAAAGGAATCTGCCATGGCGAAGGTCTTTGCGACCGACCTCGGCATGCGTGTCACAACCAATGCGGTCCAGATCATGGGCGGCTCAGGGTATATGAGGGAGTACCCTGTGGAGAAGATGATGCGCGATGCGAAGATCCTCCAGATCTATGAGGGGACAAACCAGATCCAGAGGAACGTGATCGGTCAGGAGCTGATCAAAGAGGCGGCGAAGAACAAGAAGTAAACGCACTATTCGAAGAGGAGAAGTTACCGGGCCCTGACAGTG
>DASPUT010000213.1 GCA_035622735.1 Thermodesulfovibrionales bacterium
ACGTTGCGGAGGATCAACCTTTACCGCTATCAGAAGGAATATCTGGCGATAACCCTTCTGACCGATGAGGGAACCATTCAGAACAGGATAGTTCGTATTGATTCCGATCTCTCGCAGCGCGACCTGAGCAGGATATCGGACTATCTGAACGCCGAGTTCACCGGCCATACGGTGAGCGAAATCAGGTCGAGAATCGTGCGGGAAATGGAGAAAGACAAGGCCCTCTGCGACACGATCATCTCTCAGGCGATACGGATATGTCGGGAGGCTCTCAATTCCGAATATAGCGACCTCTTCGTCTCGGGTCTTTCCGAAGTCCTGGGGCTCCCGGACTTTTCTGACCTCGAGAGGATCAAGGAGATCTCACGGGCAATCGAAGACAAACATCTCATCATTAAGGTCCTCGATGCCCTCTCCGAGTCGGAAGGAACAACGGTCGTCATAGGCTCTGAGAATGCCGCCTCGGAAATGAAGAAGTTGAGCATGGTGGTAGCCACATACAAGGAGGGGGACAGACCCATAGGGAGCATCGGGATCATCGGACCGACGCGCATGGATTATCTGAAGGCGATAGCGATAGTTTCTGCAACAGCGCATCACCTGACAAAGGTTTTGACCGATAAGTAGGTCGACACGATCGGGTGTAGGGAGGTGAGACGGTGGAGAACGGCGAAGTCCTAGAAAAAAAAGAGGGAGAGATTATCGAGAGCCCGGCAAAAGAGGCGAGAGAAGAAAAGAGTGAGCCCGAGGCGGAGCTCGCAGAACTGAAGGACAGATATCTCAGACTCTATGCGGAGTTTGAAAACTTTAAGAAGCGGGTCCAGAAAGACAAAGAAGAGCTTATACGATACGGCAACGAATCACTTCTCCATGACATACTCCCGGTAATCGACAACCTCGAGATGGCCTTGAAGCACTCGAGTGATGACGTATCCGATGGCCTCGTAAAGGGCGTCGAGATAACACTCAGGGAGCTCCAGCGGGTAGTCGAAAAGTACGGGCTCAGCCCTGTCCCTGCCCTCGGCAAGCCCTTCGACCCTTCAGTGCACCACGCAATGACGCAGGTGGAGAGGGCAGACGTGGACGATAAAACCGTCGTGGAGGAGTTCAGGAAGGGTTACATGCTCGGAGCAAAGGTACTGAGACCCTCCCTCGTGGCCGTCTCAAAGAAAAACGAGTGCGAATCAGAATCGAAAACCAACGTCGACAAAAGCAATAAAGAATCAAAGGAGGCATAGAGATGGCAAAGGCAATCGGCATAGACCTTGGCACAACAAACTCGGTCGTCGCAGTTGTTCAGGGCGGTGAACCCGTTGTCATACCGAACCAGGAGGGGACAAGGACAACACCTTCCGTTGTCGCCTTCACCGAAAAGGGAGAGCGGCTCGTCGGACAGATCGCGAAGAGGCAATCCATAACGAATCCTGAGAATACCATATTCTCCATAAAGAGGCTCATGGGGAGAAAGTTCAATAGTCCGCAGGTAGACCACGCGAAGAAGCGCCTCCCCTATAAAATCGTGGAGGCGCCCAATGGCGATGCCCATGTGGAAATACGGGGGAAGAGATACTCCCCGCCCGAGATCTCGGCGATGATACTCCAGAAGCTGAAACAGGCCGCGGAAGACTACCTCGGAGAGCCGGTTACCGATGCGGTGATAACGGTGCCCGCCTATTTCGACGACAGCCAGAGACAGGCCACCAAGGATGCCGGAAAGATAGCCGGCCTGAACGTTCTCAGGATTATCAATGAGCCGACCGCCGCGTCCCTCGCGTACGGGATGGACAAAAAGAAGGAAGAGAAGATCTCCGTATATGACCTGGGGGGCGGCACATTCGACATCTCGGTCCTCGAGATCGGCGAAGGCGTCATCGAGGTCAAATCGACGAACGGTGATACCTATCTCGGCGGCGACGATTTTGATTTGAGGATCATCGACTGGATGGTCGAAGAGTTCAAGAAGGATCAGGGCATAGACCTGAAGCAGGACAAGATGGCGCTGCAACGCCTGAAGGAAGCCGCGGAAAGGGCAAAGATAGAGCTTTCAACAGCGACCGAGACGGAGATAAACCTCCCGTTCGTTACGGCAGACGCAACAGGTCCGAAGCATCTCCTCATGAAACTTTCAAGAGCAAAACTTGAACAGCTTACCGGAGACCTGATCGAAAAGACTATCGAACCATGTAAACTGGCTCTTTCCGATGCGAACCTCTCTCCGCAGAATATTGACGAGGTCATTCTCGTCGGCGGGCAGACACGCACACCCAAAGTCCAGCAGGTCGTCCAGTCCTTTTTCGGAAAGGAGCCGAACAGGACGGTCAACCCGGACGAGGTGGTCGCCGTCGGAGCTGCCATACAGGGCGCAGTGCTGAAGGGCGAGGTGAAGGAGGTTCTCCTCCTCGACGTTACCCCGCTTTCCCTCGGCATCGAGACCCTCGGCGGCATATTCACAAAGATCATCGAGAAGAACACGACGATTCCCACAAAGAAGAGTCAGGTCTTCTCGACGGCTACCGACAACCAGCCCGCGGTGACGATAAAGATACACCAGGGCGAGAGGGAGATGGCTGCAGACAATAAACTCCTCGGCGTGTTCGAGCTCGTCGGGATTCCCCCGGCACCCAGGGGAGTGCCGCAGATAGAGGTCTCTTTCGATATCGACGCCAACGGCATTCTCCATGTTTCGGCGAAGGATCTCGGCACCGGCAAGGAGCAGTCGATACGGATAACCGCGTCGAGCGGCCTTGCTGACGAGGAGATCAAGAAGATGGTGCGCGACGCGGAGTCCCATGCCGAAGACGACCGGAAGAAGAAACAACTCGCCGAGGCGAGAAACGAGGCGGATACCCTCGTCTATACCGTCGAAAAGTCGCTCAAGGAATACGGAGACAAGGTTACCGAAGCCGAGAAGAGGGAGATCGAGGAGGCACTCGAGCGCTGCAAAAAGATAAAAGACACGAGCACCGATGCGGCAGAGATCCGGGCTGCCCTCGAAAATCTCACAAAGGCGTCACATAAGATGGCTGAGCACATCTATAAGACAACGGCCGGCGCTCAGGCCGGCGCCGGACCGGAGACGGAGGCAAAGGCGCCGGGCGAGGACGTTGTTGAGGCGGAGTTTGAGGAAGTCGACAAGAAAGAGAAATGAAGGACTACTATGAATTGCTGGGTGTCCCGAGAAATGCCGATGCAGCGGAGATCAAGAAGGCTTTCCGGGGGCTTGCGTTAAAGCATCATCCCGACAGAAACCCCGACAGTAAGGAATCGGAAGAGAAGTTCAAGGAAATAAACGAGGCATATTCTGTCCTGAGCGACCCTGACAAACGGGCCCACTATGACCGGTATGGAACAGCGGAGGGGATGGGGGCCGGTTTCGGCGCTTTCACCGGAGCGGGCTTCTCGGACATCTTTGGAGACATCTTCGGAGACTTCTTCGGAACCTTTACCGGTCAGCGAAGGGCGAGGCCGACAAGGGGGAATGACCTCAGATACGATCTCGATATCACCCTTGAAGAGTCTGCCTTCGGGATCGAAAAGAATATAGAGATCCCTCGTTGGGAGAGGTGTGAGGCGTGCAGCGGCTCCGGCTCGGCGCCGGGGAAAGGGCCGATCACCTGTTCACACTGTAACGGTTCGGGGTCGCTCCGTTTTCAGCAGGGATTCTTCAGTGTTTCGAAGACCTGCGGTTCCTGCCGGGGAACGGGGAAGCTCATCACCAACCCCTGCAATTCCTGCAAGGGGAACGGGAAGGTGAAGAAGCTCCGCAACATCTCCGTTAAGATTCCCCGCGGCGTTGATTCCGGTTCGCGGCTGAGGATGTCGGGGGAAGGCGAACCCGGCGTGTACGGCGGTCCGCCGGGCGATCTCTACATCATCATCGACATTCAGGACCATCCCGTCTTTGTGAGAAAGGGCAGCGATATCTACTGTGAAGCGCGGATAACATTCCCGCAGGCGGTCCTCGGAGCCGAAATAACCGTCCCGACCCTCGACGGTTCGGCGGAAGTCAGAATCCCCATCGGTACCAGCT
>DASPUT010000214.1 GCA_035622735.1 Thermodesulfovibrionales bacterium
CCTTTTTCTGCGAAGAGGGGAGGCACGATTCTCGGGGAAGGTTGCGGCGTCCTCGCCCTCGAACTCCCGAGTTCCGCGAAACGAAGAGGGGTCAGCTGCCTCGCCTCGGTTACCGGCTACGGATCAGCCTGTGAGCCGCAGGGGAGATTTTCAGGGCCTACGAGAGGGGCGATCTCGCTTTCGATGAAGAGAGCGCTCGAAAGGGCCGGGATAAGGCCTTCGGAGATAGACGTCATCATCGCCCATGGCGACGGGACCACTGAGGGAGACAGAAACGAGATCGAGGCTATCCATGAGGTCTTTGAGGGATGTTTCGATAACCTTGCGGTATTCTCTTCAAAAGGCGCCCTGGGACTCCTCCATGCGGGAGCGGCTGTCGTCGACATGATACTGGGCATTTCGATGTTTCATTCAGGCAAGGTTCCGGCGACGGTTGGGTCGCTGCCTCTCGACGGCGCGGTACGGTTCAACCTTTCGAAGGGCGGACTGCTGCAGGCAAAGCCGAGAAGAATACTCATCAATTGCCGGAGCTATGAGGGTCAATCGACGGCACTCATCATAGAAGCTCCGGATGAGACATAGGGAGCGCTCATGAGATTCCTATTCTACGACGCGGTGACGGAAATAGAAAAAGGGAGATCGATAAAGGGAACGAAGACCTTTTCCCTCTCGGAAGAGTTCCTCAGGGCGCATTTCGGCAAGGTCGCACTCGTTCCCGGGGTGATCATGATCGAGGCGATGGCCCAGCTCCTCGGCTGGCTCATCATCTATTCTCACGATTTCCGCCTTTCCGCCATCATGTCTCTCATCGAGAATGTGTCGGTAACAGCTGACCTGAGGCCGGGCTTTAAGGCAGAGATCCGGGGGGAGATATTATCCACCTCCCGGGGAGATTCCCTCGGCATGGCGAGCATGTACGTCGACGGCGCGCTCATAGCATCCGTCGACCGCATCATATACAGCCACATCCATAAGGTTGATCCGAAGGGTCTTTCACGGCTCTTCGGATATTACAGCGGACTTAAAGTCGGGAGAATTTCATGACATCCCGGAGAAGGAGAGTCGTTGTGACAGGACTCGGGGTCGCTACCGCCCTCGGCCTCGACGTGGAGGAAAACTGGCAGAAACTCCTCGCGGGCACCTCAGGCATCAGGAGGCTTTCCCTCCCCTTTGCCGCTAAATCGGCCGTTCAGGGGGTTGGCGAGGTCGTGGAAGGAGACTGGAAGAAGATAGAGGAAGAATTCGGACGCGACTCCTCTGAGGAAGGCGAGAGAAGGACGCTCTTCGGACTCTGGGCGGCAAAGCAGGCCCTTGCTGATGCGGGCGTCCTCGACGGGCAGGGGGAGAGAGACCGTTATGGTGTTGTCCTTGCGGCAGGCCTCGGGATAAACAGGCTGGAGGATATCGAGAGATGGCTCGACGCGGGGAGAAGATTCTCTTTCGTGAAATTCGGCAGGAGCTATACCGAAGTCCACAGGGAGTCGATCATGAGGAACAATTCCCACAGGACTTCCGTGCTTATCGGGAAGGTCTTCGGTCTGCGCGGGACGAACTGCACCGTTACTTCAGCCTGCGCATCGGCCACTCAAGCGATAGGGATGGGATACCGGGCGATCCGGAGAGGGGATGCCGACCTCATCGCGGCGGGAGGCTCCGATTCCATGATCAACCCTGTGGGGCTCGTCTTCTTTGTCCTTCTCGGCGCCGCATCGACCTCTTCTGAAAACCTCCCCGAATCGTGCAGGCCCTTCGACAGAAAGAGGTCAGGGCTCGTCATGGGGGAGGGAGCGGGAATCGTTGTACTCGAGGAAGAGTCGCACGCGGTCAAGAGGGGAGCGCGCATATACGGCGAAGTTGCCGGGTACGGGTCGTCCCTCGACGCATATCAGGTAACCGCGCCGGATCCTCGAGGACTCGGCGCTGAGCGGTCTATGAAGGCTGCTATCGAGGATGCAGGAATCCCTATCGATGGGATAGACTATATCAATGCCCATGGCACGAGTACAAAGCTAAATGACGCGATGGAGACGACGGCGATAAAGAGCGTCTTTCAGGACCATGCGAATAGAATCGCGATCAGCTCGTCCAAGTCGATGATCGGACACCTCCTCGCGGCATCGGGAGGGCCCGAATTCGTCTATACCGTCTTGACGGTCAAGGGCGATGCAATCCATCCCACGATCAACATCACGAACCGGGATCCCAAGTGCGACCTCGATTATGTGCCGAACGAGAAACGAAAGAAGACCGTCAGGGCCGCGTTATCGAACTCATTCGGCTTCGGGGGTCAGAACGCCTCGATCATCGTGAAAAAATACTGCGGAGAAAATTCATGCAATTAGACCTGACGGGAAAGATCGCCCTTGTCACGGGCGGGTCCCGGGGCATCGGGAGGGCGATATGCCTGCTCCTCTCTCAAGCCGGGGCCTTCGTCGCGATCAATTACAACAGGGCGAAGGAAGAGGCCGAAAGGTTGAAGGAAGAGATCGTGATGCAGGGCGCTGAAGCAGAACTCTTCCAGGCCGACATCGCGAACCCGGATGAAGTCAAGCGGCTCTTTAGCGAGCTCGGAAAGCAGTTCGGAAGGCTTGACATCCTCGTCAACAATGCGGGGATCATAAAGGACAATCTCCTCCTCGGCATGGAACTCTCCGATTGGGATAAGGTGCATGATCTCAACCTTCGTGGGGCCTTTCTCTGCACGAAGTTCGCCGTCGAACTCATGATGCCCCGCCACTCGGGGAAAATTATCAACGTATCATCGGTAAGCGCGATTAAAGGTGGCCGGGGGCAGGCCAACTACGCGGCAGCAAAGGGTGGGCTGCTCTCCTTCACCATAGCCTGCGCAGCGGAGTTGTCAGGCAAGGGGATACAGGTGAACGCGGTGCTGCCCGGGATGATCGTCACAGACATGAGCAGCAGGGTAAGGAAACGGGCGGGGGATTCAATTCTCAAGGAAATTCCCGGCGGCAGATTCGGAGAACCCGTCGACGTCGCGAATCTCGTCGTCTTCCTCGCCTCGGACAGGTCGGATTACATCACGGGGCAGATGATAGCGGTGGACGGAGGGATGAGTATCTCATGATCCGTCTCTACCAGGGAGTCGATATTGTCGAGATCTCCAAATTCAAGGGCATCCTTCTCAGGCACGACGCATTCCTCCGGGATATTTTTACCGATCAGGAGAGGGCCTATTGTGAATCGAGGAAGAGGCCCTACATACACTTTGCGGGGCGGTTTGCAGCAAAGGAGTCCTGTCTCAAGGCCCTCGGAACAGGATTCTCCGGCCCGGGCATCGACCACACATTCAAGGAGATCGAAGTCATACCCGACGCGTCGGGGAAGCCACGGCTTTCGCTGTCCGGTTGGGCCGAAAAGATCTCGAAGAGACGGAAGATAGACCAATGGACTGTTTCGATATCACATTCTGCCGATTATGCCGTGGCAACAGTGATATTGCTCGGGAACTGAAATGGAGGGACGGAGGAGAGATGCGATATTTGCTTCTTGATCGGATTCTGGAATGGAAGAGCGGTGAAAGTATCCGTGGCATAAAGAACGTCACCATGAGCGAGGATTTTCTCGAATTCCATTTCCCGAGGAAACCGATCATGCCGGGAGTGCTGCTCCTCGAATCGTTGGCTCAGCTGACCGGCTGGCTCGAAGCGGCGTCATCAGACTTCAAGAACTGGTTTCTCATTACGAAGGTCCAGACCTGCAAATTTTACGGGTTCGCCTTTCCCGGGGATCAGGTCGAACTCATGGTCCGTTCGGGTGCGGGAGCGACCCCCGGGAAAAAGGTCTTCACGGGAACGGGAACGGTAGGGGGGAAGAAGAAGATCGCCGTCGACTTCGAGGGTGAGACGATATCCCTCGAAGAGATCGAGGACGCCGATGAGCAGAGGAGATTTTTCCGACTCTTGACAAGGGAGATCTGAGGGCTTTGGGTGGAAGAGAAGTAGTCATAACGGGAATGGGACTCATCACCCCTCTCGGCAGGGGGGTCGAAGAGAATTGGGAGGGTGTAAAGGCGATGAAGACAGGCATCGCGCACTACCCTCACGACCTCTTGCCGCGCTTCCTCCAGTACATGGGGAAAGCGGGGGAAATCGAGACCGACGCGGATATCCCGCACAAACTCCTCGGTCAGCTGAAATTTCTGAACCGCGGTTCCCTCCTCGGATTCACCGCCGCCCGTGAGGCGTTGCGTCAATCAGGCACGAATTTTTCCGACGTACCTCCGGGCCGGAGGTCACTCTACGTCGCGGCGGGGGACATGACAAAGGTCGGCTATGATTTTCTCTACCCGGCCACGAAGGACGGGACTCACGGAAGATGGCGGGAGATGGATTTTGAAAAATTAAACCAGTCCGCCCTCGACAAGGTCAATCCCTTTTTCCTCCTCGAATCCATCAATAACAACCTCTTCAGTTTCCTCTCTGCCTTCTCAGAGTTCATGGGTCCGAATACGAGCCTCGCGAGCCACTCCCCCTGCGGAGGCAACGCGATGGAACTCGCCTTCAAGAGCATCCGTCAGGGCAAGGCCGATGTGGCGATGGCTGTCGGCTGCGGCAACTGGATAACGGAAGTGCCGCTCTATGAGATGGCGGGGCTCGGAATACTCTCCCGCTGCATGCAGGGCATACACTCCTTCAGACCCTTCGACAGAAAGAGGGATGGCTTCATCCCCGGTGAAGGCGGAGCAGCCCTTCTCCTCGAGGCCGCCGAGAAGGCAAAGGAGCGGGGAGCGGCCATCTTCGGGAGGATTGAGGGATTCGGAAACAGCATCGAATTCTCAGACGACCAGGGAATAGCGGTTCCATCCGCGGTGAGCAGACGGAGCATGCTTTCTGCATTAGAAGATGCGGGATGCGCCATCGGCGACCTTACCTTCATCTCTCCCCACGGGAGCGGCTCTCAAAAGGGGGACCGGTCGGAATTGCGGTCGGTGCTCGAAATGCACGGCGACCGGGAACCCGCCACGCCTATCTGCGGTCTGAAACCCTACACCGGACATCTCGCTGCGGCGAGCGATATCGCCGAGGTGATCATCGGGATCAAGGCGATAGCCGCAGATGTCGTACCCGCTACCTTGAACTACAGCGAAAGCGAGAAGGAATTCAGCGGCATGAAGATATCGGGTTCTCATCGGCAATGCGAAGGGAAGCGTTTCCTCTCGGTCAGTTACGGAATAGGCGGTCAATCTGCTTCGGTAGTGGTCCATGTCGTAAAGTGAATCATGAAGGTGCGGAACGGTTGAAGCGAGGCAGGAAGACCCGTCGGAAGAAGGGAGAGGCGACTCAAATCCTCGAATATGTCGGGGCGGCTCTACTCCTCCTCTTCGCGCAAGCGCTGCCGTTAAGGGTTATCCGCATTGTGAGCAGTCTCCTCGGGAAACTCCTCTTTCTCCTCGTCGCGAAGCGTCGAACCATAGCGACGGAAAATCTGAGAAATGCCTTTGGCGCTGAGAAGGGTGAGAGGGAACTCCGTGAGATCGCGGAAAAGAGCTTCATGTCGTTCTTCCTCACCTTCCTCGAGATAGCGAAGTTCCGTCGTCTCTTTTCGGGAGACCGCGTTATCGAGAATATGAAGAAGGTATCGTCGCAGGATCTCGAGGTCCTTTTTCAAAAGGCAAAGGGATTGCACGATGAGTCGAACGGCTGCATCTTCGTTACCCCGCATATCGGCAACTGGGAGCTCCTGCCGCAGGTGAGCGCTGTCGTCGGCATCCCCCTCGTTGTCGTGGTACGCCCCCTCGATAACCGATACCTCGAAAGGCTCGTCTACAAAAACCGTTCTGACAGCGGACAGGTTATCATCCCGAAGAAGAACGCCCTCTTCGTGCTCCAGAAGACGCTCCAACAGGGAAAGTCCATAGGCCTGCTTCCCGATCAGAGCACCATGCAGGGCATCTCTGTTGACTTTTTCGGACGCAAAGCGACAACCACCCCGGTCCCCGCGATGCTCTCGATCCTGTACCGGAGACCGATCGTCGTCGTAGCGTGCTGCAGAAGCTTCCCGACCTACCGGTTCGAGGGCGTCGTTTCCGATCCGATATACCCCGGTGAATACAGGAGTGAAAAGGAGGAGATCTTCCGTCTGACAGGAGAGATGAACAGGAAGATGGAGGCGATCATCCGGAGCTATCCGGACCAATACCTCTGGATGCACAACCGCTGGAAGACTTACAAGAATAAGAAAGGCATGCTCGCATGAAGAGGAGATCACCGCCCTTCGCGGTGATTATGCTAATCCTTTCCTTTCTCTGCGGATGTGCTCATAGGGAATCCTCAGCCGATCGGCATCTCCTCGCCGGCAGCGCCGGTGAGGAGGGAGCGAAGAATATTGCCATACCTGAGGCGCTTGAGGACGAGATACTCGCCCTCGATCCCGAATCTATCACCGGGGACGATGTTGCCGGCGTGCTCTCACGCTGCCCGGCCCCGAGGATCATCAATCTCGACGGGAGTGTCCCTCTCGTCACGATGGAGTCGTTCTCAAAATTCCTCATCCTCATGGGTTATCCGGAAGAAAGCGTGCGGGACCCGAAAACCGGGGCTTACACATACAGCAGCTACATGAGCAGCAGGAAACTCGCGGGTCTCCTGGCATGGCATTACGAAAGGGAAGGGATGATGCCAATGGTTATCGGCCACAGCCAGGGAGGAATGCTCTCGGTGAAAGTCCTCCACGAATTCGCCGGCACGTTTCGCGAAACCATAGAGGTCTGGAACGCTCAGTCCGATAAACCGGAGGAGCGGTACACGATACGGGACCCTCTCACAGGCGATTTTCGTTCTGTCACCGGGCTCAAGGTAGGATTTGCCTCCGCCATAGCGACCGGCAAATCGATGCGTATCCTCCTCGGCCAGTGGGAGATGCTTCCCCGGTTGAGGGAGATACCGGATACGGTGGAAGAGTTCACCGGATTTCGTATAGAGAACGATTTCATCGGCAGCGACTTCTTCGGCCTCGTGCAGGCGAAGCGGTATTATCCCCTCGGATCTGCCCGGGTGCGCAACATAACGCTTCCCGCCGGATACAGCCATCTCAGGGTACCGCTGACGGAAGAACTGGCGAAGCGTGACGATACGAGGGAATGGATCAATGCCTATCGCCCTTCTTCGGAGAGTCCTGAATTAACGGGAGCGTTTCAGAGTAAGACCGACAACATCCTCTTTGCGGCGGATGTCTGGCACAGCATCAAGAAATACTGGTGCGTCGAACTGCAGAGGCTGGTCGCCGCGCGAAGAGAGGAAAGGTCCCGAAACAGAAGCGACAGTGCGCTGAAAATCTCCCCCCTCCCCGCTTTCGAAGAGGAAACCGATCCCTCTCTTCGCGAACGGTAAATAGGGATTTTATAAATCCATGGTATCATTATGATGGACTGTGAAAAGAGGTTTCATGATCGTATGTCGGGCAAGTTAAACATCTTCCAGAGGACGATGCTCCAATGGAACGAACTCTATCCCTATAATGCCGTTCATGTTGTGAAGATACCGAGGCGACTCGAAACGGCACGGCTGACCCGCGTTCTCAACAGCCTTCTCGAGACCTGCGGCTTGACCCATCTTGCGGTCGATGAAAAGAGGGGGACCTTTCACTATCACGGTGGTCCCTCGTCCCATGCGATAAAGATTATCCAAGGAGAAGGAGATGCCACACCGGCGCTCTCTTCTGAAATTGAACTCCAGTTGAATACCCCTTTTGTGAGAGCTGCAGCAATCGATCCCTTCAGGTTTTTTGTCCTCCCGGGAGAAGATTCCTTCTATCTCGGTCTTGTCTATCTTCATCCCATCTCCGGGGCGGAGTCTATAGTGTTTCTCCTGAAGGGTATCGTGAATGCCTATATGGACAAAGATGCACCGGGAAGTTCCCCCCGCCTCGATCTCTACCCGAAGTGTTATTTGAGTCTCTTCAGGATCAGGCCGAAATCTCTGATCGGCTGGATACGCACGCTCCCTTCTTTCATATCGGACCTGAGAAGCTCATTCAGGGCGCGCTATAGGGACTTCGGCGAC
>DASPUT010000215.1 GCA_035622735.1 Thermodesulfovibrionales bacterium
CGAGAAATGTAAAGTACGGGCCTGCCTCAGAAAAAGAGTACTTGACCTTCCCGCCATGAATGCATAGAATAGTAGCATGAAGAAAGATAAGACATTATTCGAACTCCAGTCAGACGTCTGTAAGACCCTTGCAAGTCCGAAGAGGATCGAGATCCTGAACGCGTTGAAGGAAGGCGAAAAGACGGTGAGCGAGCTTGTCGAAATCTTAGGCGTCCCCAAGGCCAACGTGTCACAGCATCTCGCTGTCATGAGATACAAGGGGATCCTGAAATCGAGAAGAGAGGGCATCAATATCTACTATAGCGTCGCGAACCCGAAGGTTATAGAGGCCTGTTCCCTCATGAAGGATGTCCTCATGGAGACCATGAAGGAAAAAGGCGATCTCGCCGAGGCCGCTTCAAAATCCTAAAAAAATTTCTCCCACATATGCAAATATCATTATATATGCATGGAAAGAGGTGATACATGCCCTCCCTGAGCAAGAGAGTGGAACTCCTGAGAGTAATCGCGCACCCGGCAAGAATCCAGATCCTCGAAGAACTTCTCAAGGGGGTCAAGTGCGTGAGCGATCTTGAAGATTTTCTCGAAATAAGCCAGCCGAATATCTCACAACATCTATCGCTCCTGAGAATGCACGGGATAATCGATTATTTCATCGATGGAAGACTGAAGTGCTATTTTCTCAGGGATCCGATGATCCCTGCTATCATCGAGATACTCAAAAAGGATTATGAGGCGGAATTACCGGCTCCTGCCTGTTGTCCGGTCACGAAGAAGGGGACGTATCCGGGAAACCGGTCACGGCAAAGAACAGTGTCTCGTTAGGTTGATAATGTCGTCGGCTACTTCGCTGGATGCGCGAAAGGAGAGAAGTTCAGGCGAAGAGATCGCCCCAAAAAGGAGGAAGAACATGGCAAAAAAATTCACTCTGTTTCTCAGCACGTCGCCCTATTCGTACGAGAATGCCCTCACCGCCGTGAAGATCGCCGAGTCCGCGTTGAGCAAGGGCCACACAGTGAACCTCATCGCTTCAGGTGATGGAGTCTATTGTTTCCTGAAGGGCCAAAAGGCAAAAGGGATAACAAATGCTGAAGAGAAGTTTTCGGAGCTTATCGGGAAGGGGCTGAGGGTCTATCTCTGAGGCGGTTGCATGAACTTCCGCCGTGCGGCGAAAGATGGCTACCTCAATGGAGCAGAGGTCGGTTCGCTCAAAGGGTTATTCAACACCATGGGCGAAACTGATGTCTGGCTCAACATCGGGGCATAGGAGGAGACTATGGCAAAGGTAGCGATGATACTGAAGAGATCTCCCTATGGCGACATGAATGCGGCAGAGGCCGTCAGGCACGCGATGGGGGGCGTTTCGGGCGAGCTGGAGGTCGACCTGATCCTGGTAGACGGCGGTGTACTCCTCGCCAAGAAGGATCAGGATGATACGGGCACTGGCTTTACGAACCTCGAAGGTGCCTTGAAAGACTGTATCGAATTGGGTGTGGAAGTCTATGCCGACAAGGCCTCAGTCAGGGAACAGCAGCTAGAGCCTGAGGATATGGTTGACAAGGTGAAGATTGCGAATGCCATGCAGATAGCGGAATTGATACAAGGCGCAAGAACAACGCTGATTTTTTAGCCGGGAGAATGAGGAGAGGAGGATTCGATGCTTGTGATAGTGAAGAGCGCTCCGGACACGACAGACGGAAGAAGGGGCATCAAGCTGGCAAGGGATATGGCGGCTGATGTGGTGCTCCTTCAGAACGGGGTTTATTTCGCGGAGGAGGAAAGGCTTCAAGGCTTCTGCGGAGCGGCATATGTCCTCGATGACGACACGAGGCTCAGGGGATTAAAAGACGGCGAGATCAAAAAAGATGTCAGAAAACTCACCTATGCGGATTTGGTTGACATGATGGCGAAAGAAGATAACGTGGTGGGCATGTTTTAGCATCGAATCTAGGGTCAAGAGAGAGATGAAAATGAGAATATCTCGACCCTGTCCGAACCTTCTGGGGAGGTGGTGACGATGGCAAGGATAGTTATACTGGGTGGTTCGTTTGGCGGGCTCACCTCGGCATTCGAACTAAAGAGGCTTTTGGGGAAGAAGGCCGACTTAACGGTTCTTTCCGAGGACGATAAATTTGTTTTTAACCCCTCGTTGCCGTGGATAGCGATGGGGAGCAGGACAGCCGGAGACATCACCCTTCCTGTTAAAGGGCTTCTTGAGCGGAAAGGGATACGGTTCATTCACGAAGCCGCAAAGGGAATAGATGCGGATGCCTCGAAGGTCATCACGGCAAACGGAGAAATGCCCTACGATTATCTCCTCATATCTACCGGACCCTATCTCGCCTTCGAAGAAGTCCCGGGGCTCGGGCCGGAAAAGGGACATACCGAATGCATCTTCACCCTTGGGCAGGCAGAAAGAGCGAACAGGGCATGGAACAAATTCCTCGAAAGTCCGGGAATCATCGTAACCGGTTCCGTTCAGGGGGTCAGCTGTTCCGGTCCGCCTTACGAGTTTGCCTTCGAGGCCGACACGGAACTGAGAAAGAGAAAGATGCGCCATAAGGTGCCGATGGTCTTTGTGACTTCCGAGCCCTATGTAGGCCATTTCGGCATCGGGGGGTTGAGGAATTCGAAGAGGGTCATGGAAGATGAGTTTGCGAAGCGCGACATAAAGGTTATTGCGAATACCGCCGTTGAAGAGATCGTTCCTGGCGAAGTGAGCTTGAAGGACGGCACGAAGCTGCCCTTCAAGCTTTCGATGCTCGCGCCCGCCATGAAAGGGGTGCCGGCGGTTGCCCACCTCGGGAATCCAAGGGGCTTCATCCCTGTTGACGGCAGATACCGCCATACGCAATACAAAAACATCTTTGCCGTCGGAGTCTCGGTCGCGATCGCGCCTCCCGAGCAGACGCCAGTCCCCACGGGC
>DASPUT010000216.1 GCA_035622735.1 Thermodesulfovibrionales bacterium
GCCTCGCGGTAAGTCTTCACGACACCCGCGACATAATTGATCCCCTTCATCCTTCCCTCGATCTTGAAACTGTCTATCCCCGCCCCCGCGAGGATGTCGAGGTGTTCTATCATGCAGAGGTCTCTGGAGCTCATGACGTAGGTGCCCCTGTCGTCCGTGAAGACCGGAAAATATTCCCCCCCTCTCTTCTCTTCCATGAGGGTATAGTTCCACCTGCACGAATTGGTGCAGGCTCCTGCGTTGGCGCTCCGCGATGCGAGGAAGCTGCTGATGTAGCAACGCCCCGAATAGGATATGCAGATCGAGCCGTGGACAAAGACCTCGAGTTCGAGCGATGTCTCTTCCCGGATTTCCCTGATCTCTCCTACGGACAGCTCGCGCGACAGGACGAGCCGCCTCGCCCCGAGGCCCTCCCAGAAACCCGCAGATTCCCTGTTCGTGATATTCGCCTGCGTGCTCACATGGAGGTCTATTTCGGGAGCGATCCGTTTGAACATCTTGAAGATTCCCGGGTCCGATAGGATGACGGCATCGGGCCTGATATTCTTAAGGGTTTCCACATGTTCTTCAATGCCGGGAAGGTCTCTGTTGTGAGGAAAGATATTAACCGTTACATAGACCTTCACCCCCCGCTCACGGGCATAAGCGACGGCCCTCTTCAATTCATCGGGACCGAAGTTCCTAGCCATCCCCCGCAGACTGAAACGGGAATCTCCGAGATAGACTGCATCGGCGCCGTAATGGATGGCGGTCTTCAGTTTCTCGAAATCGCCGGCCGGAGCGAGGAGTTCAGGTTTCTTCATGTCCGATCCCTTTCCTGCATTTCTCGATCTCTTGCCGGGCAAGACGGTCGCAACGCTCGTTCTCGCGATGTCCGTTGTGGCCCTTTATCCAGACCCATTCTATCTCATGGGGTCGTGAGGACTCGAGAATCCGCTCCCATAAGTCCCTGTTCAAGACTTCTCTCTTCTGGGAGTTCCGCCAGTTGTTCCGCAGCCAGCCCTCCATCCATGAAGTCATGCCTTGAACGATGTAATTCGAATCCGTCGTGACTCTGACCCTGCAGGGTTTTTTCAGGGCTTCGAGGGCGGATATTACGCCGAGCAATTCCATACGGTTGTTCGTCGTTATCATCTCGCAGCCTGAGAGTTCCCTCACTTTCTCGCCCGATATCAATATGGATCCGAACCCGCCGATCCCGGGATTTCCGCTGCACGCGCCGTCGGCATAGATGTCGACAAAGGGTTTTGGATCCGTCTTCATAGACATTAGTTTACTCTTTTTAAGACCGGCGATGCCACTCCGGGAACAGGGCCCGTAGGGGAACTCCGCAGACAAACATGGTATGCTGGAGATGAGGATATGATGCACGCGAGGATTCTGTTCCTATTCATGGGACTTTTTTTTGCTATGTACGTTCCGCTTTCGCACGCGGGAAGAAGCCACCTCGAGGGCGACCAAGTCATCGTTCGTTTTGATGAACCCCTCAGGAGCGCTGCCGGGGAAGTCCTGAAAATCTATCCGTCGGTCAAGGCGGAGCTGGCGAGAGACCTGTGGAGGCTCGATTTTCCTGCCGAGATAGTCCTCGTGAAAGAGAGAGATTCTTTCCTGAGAAACGCAGAAGACAGCCTCACCGTCGCGTATGCGGTACCCAGGGACAATCTTATCGTGATCGATTACTCCAGGATGAACACATACCCCTTTACTCTCGCAACAACACTGAAACATGAACTCTGTCATCTCCAGCTCCATCAGCAGATCAGACAGGGTGGCCTGCCGCGATGGCTTGATGAAGGGGTTTGTCAGTGGGTTACAGGAGGGGTCGGAGAGATAATGACTGATGAAAGCCGCTCGATTCTCAAGGAGGCGGCTCTTTCAAGACGGTTAATCGGCATCGGCGAGTTAACAGAGAGCTTTCCGACCGGCAGGAAAGAACTGTTGCTCGCCTATGAAGAGAGCCGGAGCATAGTCGCCTATATTGCGGGAGAATACGGGGTCCCGAAAGTACGGATGATGCTCGAATTATTAGGCTCCGGCGTAGACATCAACAAGGCGGTCGAAGAGAGCCTTTCGGTCTCTCTCAGCGAACTCGAGGCTCGCTGGAGAAACCACCTCACAAAAAGGATTTCATGGGTCAGCTATATGAGCGACAACCTTTATGAGTTGCTCTTTCTCCTGGCCGCTCTCATAACAGTATACGGGTTTATCAAGGTGATAAAGAGGAAGAAGAATTATCACGACGAGGAAGACGGGGAGATTAGTGACCCATCCAAAGAGGCAAGTGAAAGAAAATAGGTTTTCGTGTAGAATGGAAAAATGGGCGGAGAATTTCTTGGAGGAAGGGCGAGTATTCCGGCGATAGGTCTGCTTGCCATTCTGCTCTCGCTATCTTCCTGTGCGTCGACCAAGCCGGTCCCGGCCCTAACCGCGGGTGAGGAGAAAAACAGTCTTCCCTTTCTCGAAAGACGTTTCATAGGCGAAGTTCATTCCATAACGGTCCCTCCGTTTTACGGTGATCATGACGGCTGGAGGGAAAGTGTGCAGGAACTCCTTGCGTCTTCACCGCGCGTAAACGTTATTCGACCGGGAACGGGAGGGAGTGCGATCAATGAGGTGAGGGGAGGAGTGTCTCCAGGACCCGAAGACCGGGTTGAATTCCTCGCCGGATTCGGGAGGGCAGCTGGGTCCGATGCTGTCGTCAACGGCGTTATCCTCCCTCACAAGGATCGGCATGAGATCATCCTGCAGCTTATCGCTTCCCGTGATGCGAGGGTTCTCTGGTGGCAGGCGAGAGAGTTTACCTTTGCCGGCAGTGCCCCCTCTCCTTCGGACCGGATGAAAATGGTGGCGGAGATGCTCAACCCCCTCCTTCCTCTCCTGGCAAGAAAGGAAAAACCCGATGGTCTTCCTTCGACGGGATATCGAGGCGGGATTGATGATCAATCGAAAGGTGATGCGGAGACGAAGGCCGAGCCGATCAAGAAAAGCGACACAGACTCAAAACCGTCTGCAAAGCAGAAGACGGACAAGAAACCGAAGAAGAGTACCCAGCCCCGGCCGACGACCGAAGACATCAATCCGATGTGATCCATGGAAGAGATGTCGCGATACGCCATGATCTGTCCCAAGTGCACGAAGAGGTTCCCCCTCACGGAACATTACTGCGAAGCCTGTTCAGCGATGCTCGATCCGGTCGAAATTGCGAGCGGAGAGGGGGAGGGCGAGATGGGATCGGTTGCCGGTAGCGTTCCCTGTGTCGGCAGTGATGATTTTGAGGACATGAGAATAGCGCATCTGAGGGCGGATATCGAAAAGAAATTTGTGTATACCCTACTTCTCGAGAGAGACAAGCTGAACAGGAGGTTGGCAGAAAAAGAGCAATCACTTGAGGAGCTCCAACGTGGGACATCCGATACGGATGAGGGTGCAGTGCTTGCAGCCGCCAGAAAAGAGAAGGATATCAGTACGATCGTGAAACAGATCGCAGGCCTTGAATCGACGCTTGACGAGATGGAGAAGACGCTCGGGGGGGAAATCGAGGATCTGCAGTCGCGTCTTAACAGGCTGGAGGAGCCCGGCTTGTTCTGGTTGCTCCGGGCTTATGGCCGCTATTATCGGATGCTCGTTGCTCAGATGAGCATGAAGGAACACCTTGTGACGATGTTACGTGAAAAGGCCCTTCCCCGTCACTTCAAGATGAGGATGCCTGGCACGATGTATCTCTTCGTTTCATTGTCCGTTATCCTCACCTTCGCCTTTTCATGGACTGCCTTCACCTATTGGTATAAACCCCGGGTGTCCCCCTCCTCGACCGGTGTGGTTTCGAAGGTCGCCGACGTAGGGAAAGAGATGATCACCGAGAAGGATATCGTAAACCTTCTTCAAGACATAAAAGAGGCAAACCTGAGGAAAGACCTGA
>DASPUT010000217.1 GCA_035622735.1 Thermodesulfovibrionales bacterium
AACTGCTCAAGGGCCTCAGCGTCGACGGGACCCTCATCTCGCCCGCCTTCAGCTATGAAAGGGTTCAGGACGATATCTTTCTCAGCAGGGAGGAAGCGGTGAAGAAGTTCCGGGAGATGGCCGACTTCTTTCTCCGGTTCCCCTTCATGAATTCGCCGCTCTATGTCGACTTCCTGAAAGGCGGGAGGCAGATGCGCTGCACTCCCTGGGGCAATCCGACCCGCAATCCGCTCGGCTGGAAGTCACCCTGCTATCTCATAACAGACACCTATTACCCGTCCTTCGGGGAGATGATGGAGAAGACCCCCTGGGAAAGATACGGAACCGGAAACGACCCGAGATGCAGGGACTGCATGGTCCACAGCGGATACGAGGCTACGGCGATGAGAGACGCCTTCTCGAAGCCGAAGGACCTCCTCAGGCTTATCCTCTGGAATATGAAGAAGACCTGATGGAGCCTCCCCTCCGATGCTTCTCGGTACGATCCTCCTGAGGCCTTACGTAGTCGTCTTCTTTCTCGTATACCTCTTCGGCTGTTCGCTCCATCTGGGCCTGAAACGGACACTCCTCTTCGCCGTAATCGGGTACCTCATGACGTGGCTTTCCGAATATTCCTCGATCCATAACGGCATACCCTACGGACTCTATTACTATATCGAGACGACGAGAGACAGGGAACTCTGGGTCTGGGGCGTTCCCTTCATGGATTCGATAAGTTATGTCTTTCTCGCCTACGCGAGCTACACCATGGCCCTCATCGTTATATCCCCCGTACAACGGGTAAAGGGATTCCTCTACCTCCTCGAGACGAGAAAGATCAGGGATTCTTTTTCTGTAAGGCTTCTCGGCTCGGTCTTCATGGTCTATCTCGACATCATCATAGACCCGGTAGCGCTGAGAGGCGACAGGTGGTTCCTCGGTCGGATATACGGATATCCTGACGGGGGGATCTATTTCGGCATCCCGATATCGAATTTTATCGGATGGCTCATAGTCGGGTTCTTTCTGATATACGCGCTCCAGAAGATAGACAGCTATTTCGACGGAAAGAAGGTGAGGGATTATGCGGGTTACCGATTCCCGTGGAGGTATCTTATCGGACCGGCCCTCTATCTCGGCGTGCTCGTCTTCAACGTCTCGATAACCTTCTGGATCGGTGAGTATACCCTTGGATGGGTCGGGGTCTTCATCATCCTGCTCCCGTCCGCTCTCCTCTTCTCCCTCGTCAGGTTGCGAAGCTCCGCCGGGAACTTCAGGAAAGAAGACAGAGAAGCCCATCTGAAGGATTTCCCATTAGCCGCGATTCCCTCAGACGCCTCATGAGGCGCCGTCTACCACGTCAGGGAGAGCAGGGACCCGATATCGGCCTGCAGGCGGTTGAATTTGCACTTGATGACCGTGCAATGCTCCGAGCGGTAACAGTACCCGCCCTTTATCACGACATGCACGGAGATGCCTGTTAGTTCACGGTGAGGACAGTGGATGTGGAGCTTTCCCGATAATTCGGAATAGTTCCTCTGCCTGCATATACGCTTCATACAATAATTATACAGCGCAAGAAACCGATTTTTCCGGATCGACTCCTTCAGAGAGCCTCGATGAGGGCCTTCACGACGCGCCACAGATTCTCGGACGCGAGACGGGAAGCCCGACCGAGCTTGATCGCCTCCGGTATGAGCCCGGGCTTCCTGAGAAGCGATCCGAGGGCGCGGGAAAGACGATAGTTGCCATCCTCATCACAGACATCGTAGAGTTCCTCCGGGATATCTTCGCCGGCCCGGTCGGTCACGGAACGGACCCCCAAAAAAGGTAAACCGCTCCCGATGGCGAGCCTTGCCAGAGGGAATGTCTCCATGTCACAGACCGCAAACGGGAGTCCCCGCGGCAGAATTCTTTGTACCTCCGATTTCTTCATCCGCCTGCCGAGCGTTATGACGCATCCCCCGTGCATCTCGACTCTATCAGAGAGTCTCCCCGCGATCTCGGCGGCACCGGGGACTTCGATGGCATCTATGCCGGTCCCGTCATAAGAGAGAACCTTGGAGGCCCATACAAGCTCCCCGATTGAGGCGCCATTATAAAGCGCGCCGCCGAATCCTACAGACGCGATAACGTCAGGGCGGTACTCTTCGACGACCGGGTGGAATGCGGCTTCCGCGTTCCCACCCCCCATGCCGGTCTGAACCAGGAGAATTTCAGAGGACGAGTATGATCCGGAAATAATCTTAAGAGGTGATTTTTCGGGACTCTTTCCTACCTTTATGTTTCTGACGATTCCCCGTAATTCCTGAGGAAAGGCCGAAAAGACCGCCAATCTCATGCCACCCTCGTAATCGAAATAGTTATCTCTCGTCCGTTAGATTATATCAGTTCTTTGTGATATACTTTTTTTAGAGTTGAAGACCTTCGATTGCGACAGGAGCACCCTTCACAGGGACAACTATCTGCCGTCAGGATTGAGACATTCGGATAAGAAGGAGGTATCATGAAACGCAACAAGAGGTTTATGCAAGTGGTGAGCCTGCTCGTTATCGCACTGCTCGTCTTCCCGTGCGAAATCCTGGCACAAGGCCCCGGAGAAGCGCCATCGGGAGAAGCGCCGTCAAAGGTCTTCTCCAAAGAACAACTGGAGCAAGTGCTGGCTCCCATAGCGTTGTACCCGGATGATCTCATCGTACAGATCCTCATGGCATCGACCTATCCCCTCGAGGTCGTGCAGGCAGACCGCTGGATAAAGAAAAACAAGGACCTTAAGGGCGACGCCCTCGCCAAGGCCCTCGAGAAACAGACATGGGACGCGAGCATAAAGTCGCTCGTGAACTTCCCTCAAGTACTCACGATGATGAGCGAGAAGCTCGACTGGACCGAGATGCTCGGAGACGCATTCCTTGCTCAGGAGAAGGAAGTCATGGACACGGTACAGGCGCTCCGGAGAAAGGCGGATGCGGCGGGCAACCTGAAGTCGACGGCGGAGCAGAAGGTGATCGTCGAGAAAGAGACGATCGTCATTGAATCCGCCAACCCACAGGTCGTCTATGTGCCGACGTATAATCCCACTGTTGTGTATGGCGCATGGCCCTACCCTGCCTATCCGCCGTATTCCTACTATCCTCCGGGATACGTGCCGGGAGCGGCACTCTTTTCCTTCGGGGTCGGTATGGCGCTCGGCGCTGCCTGGGGCTATGCGTGGGGCGGTGCCAATTGGGGAGGGGGCGATATCAATATCAACTCAAACAGGAACGCTAACTTCAACCAAAATATCAATCGAGGCCAGGCAGGACAGGGAAAGTGGAAGCACGACTCGGGCCACAGGAAGGGCGCTGCATACAGGGACAGTGGGACTGCAAAGAAGTTCGGTCAGTCTCCCTCGCGGACTTCCGCTGCCAACCGGGAGTCGCGCGGATACGGTGACCGTCGCGGAGGCGGAGCGCAGTCGAAGGACCTCGGCGGCGGCAGAGGCGGGGCAAGCAGCGCCCAGCGCGGAGGCCGTGAGAACGCCTTCAGCGGCGCCGGAAACGGGGGGGCTGAGCGTAGGGCGAGTGACCGCGGACAGATGAGCAGAGGAAGCAGCAGCGGCTCCCGCGGCGGCGGCGGATATAGCGGAGGCTCCCGTGGGGGTGGAGGCTCCCGCGGCGGCGGTGGAGGCGGCTCCCGCGGAGGTGGCGGAGGCGGTCGCGGAGGTGGAGGCGGAGGAAGGCGATAGTCCCGTGAATGCAGAAAGCCTTAACCATGCGCGACAATAGAGGAGGTAAAAAAATGAGATTCATGAGATCGCAGAAGAATAAATCCTTATCCGTCATGGTAGCCGCTGCACTGATCTGCGTAGTCGTGATCGCCCTTTCGGCTTCCCTCTCGGCTGCCACGAAGACGAAGCAGGAGACCTTTCCTTCTCCGGAGGATGCGGTGAAGGCCCTCATCGAAGCGGTGAAGACAGACAATACCGACAAATTCGTCGCCATTCTCGGGTCCGGGTTTAAGTCCCTCTTCTCTTCGGGCGACGAAGTGGAAGACAAGCTTGCAATGGAACGGTTTGTGAAGTCCTACGAAGAAAAGAACAGGATAGAAAAAAAAGGCGCCGACAGGGCGATACTCTATACCGGGAA
>DASPUT010000218.1 GCA_035622735.1 Thermodesulfovibrionales bacterium
GATTTTTCGACAACAGGTTTTCTCTCCACATCATAGCGCACAAAGAGCACACCGAGGTCGCGGGCCCTCTTGTAATAATCCTCGCGCAGACCATAGGTGCGGATGTCCCGGTAGAGAATGATCACCTTCGCCCCGGGTGTCTTCTCCTTTATGGAGATGGCATTCTTAATCGCGTCCTGACAGCACGTGCGTGAGCAGTACTGATTCGGTTCTTCGCGAGACCCTACGCACTGTATCATCACGAAATGCTCAGCCTTTGGAGTCCCGCCTTCTGAGAGTCTCTTTTCGAGTTCGCGCTGGGTTATAACCCGGTCACTTTCCTGATAGAGATACTCCGTCGGCTCGTATTCGACGCCGCCTGTTGAGAGTATGATCGCGCCGTGTTCCATCGCCGTCCCGTCTGTGAGCACCGTCTTAAAATTCCCGACAAAACCCTCGGTCGCCCTAACTTCGACGCCCATATGCACCGTTACGCGGCGGTGGCCCAGCACTTCAGCGATCCTTGCCTTAAGGAATTCCTGAACGTCGTTCCCTTCGAGGGTACGATAGAGGTTTCTTATCAATCCGCCCAGTTCCTTTTCCTTCTCAATGATATGCACATCGAAGCCCTGGTCTGCCAAGGAAAGAGCAGAGGTCATGCCGGCAATCCCGCCCCCGATGACGAGGCAAGAAGGGGTTACGCCCACCGTATCGGTGTTAATCGGTTCCTGGAGCCTCGATTTTGCCACCGCCATCTTGACGATCTTTTTTGCCTTCTTCGTCGCCTCTTCCTTCTGCCCCATATGGCACCACGAGCATTGTTCACGGATATCTGCAAGTTCGAAGAGGTACTTATTCAGGCCTGCGTCACGGATGGTCTCCTGGAACAGCGGTTCATGGGTCCTCGGCGTGCATGAAGCCACGATGACCCTGTTCAGATTCTTCTCCTTAATCGTCTGCTTGAGGACTTCCTGGGTGTCCTGGGCGCAGGCATAGATCGTGTTGGTCGCAAAGACGACTCCCGGAAGATCCTTGACCGCGTCGACCACCTCGGGGACATTCACGGTCCCGGCTATATTGATTCCGCAGTGGCAGACAAAGACGCCGATCCTCGCCTCTTCGCTGGCCATCTCCTTCTCGGGAGGGAGTTCTTTCTTTACGATCTCCGTCCCGCGAGCCTCTCCGAGGAGAGCCATAGCCTCTCCCGCGACGGCACTTCCCTGCATCACCGTGTCGGGAATATCCTTGGGACCCTGGTAGGTTCCGGTTACGAAAATTCCATCACGGCTCGTCTTTACCGGTCTGAGCGGCGATGTCTCGGCGAACCGGTATGCATTCGCCTCTATCCCGAAGGTCTTTGCGAATTCCACGGCATCCTTATGCGGCTCGAGTCCAACAGAGAGGACGACCATGTCAAAGGTCTCATCGATCAGTTTTCCATCCTCGGCAGCGTAACGGAGAAGTAGATCACCCGCGCCGGGATCTTCTCGGACCGCAGAGATCATGGCACGCTGATATCGCACGCCGTACTCATTCTTGGCGCGCTCGACATATTTATCGAAGTCCTTGCCAAACGCCCTCATCTCCATATAGAAAATGGTGGGCTCAATGTTCTTGTCATGTTCCTTCGCAATGATCGCCTGTTTTGTCGCGTACATGCAGCATACGGATGAGCACCAGGGATTAGCATTGTGCGAGTCTCTCGATCCGACACACTGTATCCATGCCACTTTCTTCGGATGCCTCCCGTCAAGAGGTCTCTTTACCTCTCCCTTGTAAGGACCAGAGGCTGAAAGGATACGCTCGAACTGGACCGAGGTTACGACGTTCTGCCAGCGGCCCAATCCCAACTCGCCCCTGACCCGCGCATCATAACGGTCGAGCCCGGGACCGAGGATTACCGCTCCGACACGGAGTTCGATCTCTCTCCCCTTGTCCTCGTAGTTGATCGCCTTTGCCTTGCAGACCTTTTCGCAGAGGCGGCAAGTCCCCTTCGTAAGGTAAAGGCACTGGGTACAGTCGATCGCCCTCGTGTTCGGAACCGCCTGGGGAAAGAGGGCGTAGATAGCCTTGCGCGTGGCGAGACCCTGCTCGAACTCGCTAGTCACTTTCCTCGGGCATTTCGCTTCGCAATCGCCGCAACCGGTACACTTATCCGGATCTACATACCGCGGAGCAAGTTTCACCCTGACTTTAAAATCCCCTGGCTCACCTTCTACCGAAACCACTTCCGCAAGGGAATGGATATCGACATTCAGATGCCGTCCTACCTCGACCATCTTGGGCGAAATCATGCACATCGAACAATCCCCGGTCGGAAAGGTCTTGTCAAGCATTACCATCGTCCCGCCGATAGAGGGGTCCCTCTGCACCATATGGACCTTGAAACCGCTGTCGGCAAGGTCGAGAGCTGCTTGCATGCCGCCGATACCGCCGCCGACGATCAGGACGGATCCGTGTTTCTTGATAGAAGTCGTTTCACTCATATCAGCTGTAACTCCTTTAAGAGCCCGACCGCATCTACAAAATGCCTGTCGACCTGCATCTCCTTGGGACTGAAACCCATCGATATCCCCAAGAGTTCGGTAATGAAGTAGACCGGCAGCCTCTGCTCGATCCTGTGCTTCTCCCTGACCCGGTCCTGATATGCGTCGAGATTAAGCTGACACATGGGACAGGTCGTGACAAAACAGTTTGCGCCCCTCGCTATCGCATCCTTCATGATCTTTGACATGAGGAAGAGGGACATATCGGTGTCGTTGACCGACGCCGATGCCCCGCAACAGTCAGTCTTATAGCCCCAGTCAAGGGGTTGAGCGCCCAGGGCCTTGCAGATAATCTCCATGCCCTGCGGGTTCTCGACGTTGTCGGGAACGTCGATGTCGCAGGGAAAGCGGGTCATGAGGCAGCCGTAATAGCATGCCGGTTTCAGTCCTTCCAGTTTCTTCGCTGACTTTTCAGCTACCTCGCCGGACTCGACCCGCGGCATGAGCACCTCTAGAATGCTCCGTATCTTGATCTTCCCCTCGACCTTTCTGTTGAGGCCCGCGTTAATCCTGCTTTTTAATTCAGGGTCCTCTGTCAGTCTCTTCTGCGAAACCAACGTGCGGCTGTAGCAGGACGAGCAGGGGATGACCATTTCGGGAAGACCGCTCGAATCGGCGATGCCGAGATTACGGGCGGGAAGGGCGATCGAGAGGAAGTCATCAGTCTTGGCTGCAGATGTCGCGCCGCAGCAATTCCAGTCTTCAATCTCTTTCAGCTCGACCCCCAACCGCCTGAATACCAGCCTGTTCTGAATATCGTAGAGTTCGGAAGAGGCGTGCAGTGAACATCCGGGATAATACGCTATTTCCATGCTGTTCCCCTAAATTTTGTCCGCAGAGTTTCTGCGGTCTCTGGCCTTTTCTTTCGACTTTGTGTAAAGGGCTTTTACTTCCGGAAGCCCCCTGACCTTATCGAGACCGAAATGCATTCTCTTGTTCTTCATCATAGAGAGGCCAAGTTTCGCCTGGCTCATCATCTCCTCAAGAATAGCTTTCCAACCGCCCCGTTTTAATTCGCTCTTTGCGGTTTTCATCTCGTAGATGCCCATGAACTCGAGTTCGTTCACCCTGCCGAAATGGGCAGTCGAAGTCAGGAAGGCATCATGGAAAGCTGCCACCTTTGGGGTCAGAGGCTCTATGTGACCTTCCTTCGACATCTGTTTCAATGTCTCGGTGATTCTCGCTGTCTGGATATCGTTGGGACACCGGGTGCCGCAGGTATAACAGGCAACGCATTTCCAGACGAGAAGATTGTTCAGGGCTTCGGCTTTTTCCCCGAGCAGTATCATCCGAATTAACCGGTCGGGCGTGACACCCTCGGTCTCATCGCCGACCGGACAGCCTGCGGCGCAGCGACGGCACTGGTAACAGGCGAGTAAGTTCTGGCCTGACCTCTCCATGATTTCCTCTGCAAGGGGCTGGAATATCCCGGGTTCGAAGTTAAGAGCACTTGTCGGCATAACGAGACTCCTTAGTTCTTTGCTGGTTCTTTAGAGACAGAATAATGGCTTTTCCGCACACATTTTAGTTTAGCACAATAAACAAAGGAATTACTATATAAATATCGTCCCCACTCACTGAATTCTTTGCAAAGGGAGAACAAGGTCATTCTCTAATCTGGAATACGCTGCTACCAACAAGAACCTCTGAACTCCCTAATAGTCTATAGGATTTCCTAAAGAAATCTATTAATAATATTAATAGTCTTTCGAAAAGTCAAGCGTGAAGATGTCACGAATTATCCCCTCTCATGAAGTCAAGAGAGACAGGAGAGTGCAGTATTACTGAAGAACCTATCTTCTGAGAGATTTGAGGAGTGGCCTAAACACCGGGTCAACCTTTGCGAGTGAACCGAGTACGAACTCTTCGATGGCCCTGTTATCAGTCAGGAGAAGACCTCCCGGCAACGCATCATATCTGACCTGAGCTCGTCCCATGGACTCATGCCCGCCCGCGCTCCCTATGACACCGAATGTTCTGCGCGCCAGGTATCCCGCGTCCTTTTTGATGCCATCATTCCGAAAGACCACCACGAGCGTGTCTCCCACTACTCCGCTGACCAGCGCCCATGATACGTTTTCGACCCTGATCAAGAAGTCGGCCACCTGCACGCACACGTCGAAGAACGGGACCGGTCCGAGGTGCGAGAACATGACACCGTTCAAAAAACGCCGCCTGACGAGCCCTACGGTAAAGTAGTCGAGACCTTCCCATGAGAACTGTGAAAACTCTATCTGATTAACGGTGTCTCTGTCCGCTTTTCTCCGCAACCATCTTATCGCTTCCATGTCGCCATGGCTCATGTCTCCCATGAAATGGCGCGAATCAGTCTTAAGCCCATAAAAGAGGGCGCACGCGAGGTTCTTGGTAAGGCGGACGCCCGCGGCCCTCAGATACTCCGTCATGATCGACGAAGTGGACAGATAGTTAGGTCGGACATCGACAAACTCTGCCGGGATTGTATTTGAGATGGGATGGTGATCTATCACGATATCACAACGCGGGAGGCTGAAGTCCGTGAAGAATTGGGGCTGGGAATCAACGATCGCTATAACATCAGCGCGGGCTGCTTCCTCCTCGCTCACCGGAAAGGCAGGAATCTTCAGGCGTCTTATCATGGAGGCGTTCTCAGGTCTTCCTATCGCCCCTGTATAGCCTATTTTTACAATCCGCTTTCGTGTTTCAAGTATCCTCTTCAGTGCGAGGGCGCTCGCGAGTGCATCCGGGTCGGGGTTCGCGTATATTATGACACTGACATCCTTGGCGCCGGCACATACCTCTCTCAAGCGCTCAAGCCTATGGCGCATGTTCTCGCGATTTACCACGTCTCTGCCCTTTGCGGTCATCAATCTATTAGCAATATTACCAAAACCCAAAAAGATATGGGGTCGGACGAATCGAAATGTTCATTGCCCCCTCCAGCAATGCCCGCCAATAGAGTTCATGCAGTTCGCCTGCTCATTCCGCCTTCAGAGAGCATAACGGAAACGGTCCGGCGGAGCTAAGGCAAGGTTCCTTAGTCGGCGACTATCGTCTCTTGCTCAACACCTCTATCGCCAGCGGAATTGTGCTGACCGCTCCCACAATTAATAGCGTCCACCCTATAGCCTTTCTCTCATCCTCATTCAATCTGTCCGCCAGCAGCAGAGCTGCCCCTGCTCCCAGCATGCCGCGTGTGCCGGCAATAAGGGCGACCTGCGGTAACGTCAGTTCTGTCTTCTTCATATCGCCTCCTCAGAATCAAATCACTCCTTCTCTGCGACTCTTACCGGACCCCACATTATTTATTATAAGAATTATATCACTTCCGACTGACCATGCAATCGCCTGACGGTCTCACTTAAGAGCGACTCTCGGGGGGATGGTTGATCGGAGAAAGAGCTCTATCTCTCCGGGAAACAGGTCTCTTTGTCAAACTACAACAGGGAACGTTGTCTGCTAACACATCATCGAAGGCAGACGAGCGCTCCATAAAAAGACGCAGAGGCTAATCTGCCTTTTCCAGAGTTATGTATACCTTTGTCCCTTGCTGATGGATCGGCTCAAAATCTATTTCACCGAAGTTCTTGCGCAGAGCAAGTCTTGCGATCGAAAGGCCGAGACCGGATCCTTTGGGTTTTGTGGAATAAAAGGGTGAGAAAATGTCCGAGATATTGGCCAGATTTATTACATCCCCATTATTGAAAACTTCAATCCCTACCGTGTGAGGCGGGACGTTTTGCAGGAAGGATGCTATTCGCACATAAGGGCTCTTTGCCGCACGGGCTGCCTCCACGCTGTTTTCGATAATGTAGTAGAAAAGATGACGAAGGTCCACCGGGTCACCCTTCACGAAGCGGGCATCGGGGCTCAGGAGGACTTCCACTTTTACCCCTTCGAGCTTCTTTCGCGCAGAAAGCTTTTGAAGCATGTTTTCGATGACCGTTTCGAGCATGCATTGTTCGAAGCTTGCCTCACGCTGAAACATCTCGATATAAGTATTTATGTCTTCTATCATGTCTTCGCAGCGGCTCGCAGAGGAGATGAGAAATTCATAATCCTCGTAAAGGGTATCTTTGGGATCGATATGGCGCTGAAGCCTCCTGAGATTGCCTCCGATAATGGTGACGGGATTGCGGATCTTGTCCGCTATCCCCTTGAGGATTTCGACGTCGCACCGAACTGTGGCTTCTATATAAGCACTCGTCTCGACAAGGATGCAGGAGTCCACGAGCTTATCCACGACGGGCATTATTTCAACTGCAACCTGCGGAGGAAAGTTATCGAGTACGAGGGTATGACAGAACCTTCTCACAAGGGAAAAGCCGAGGCCCGTGAAACGTTGATCAAGATTTATCTCCACATGCTTTAACCCGATGCGCCAGAGATAGTTTATGAAGTTTGAGTCCAGGTTTTCACGGAAGAGCCTCTCGAACCATGAAGCCCAGGTGAGCTTCATGATGTCCGGCTTGCCAAAATGTTCGAGCAATATGTGGGTCTCCGGTATTTCAGAGAAGAATTCATAGAAGTACTCCGCAAACTCTCCCTTCCTGCTTATGAAGAAATCCCGGTGATGCCCAAGCATGAGGAGATCATTCTCCGTTAACCTCAGTTTGTCCATCAAGAGCCGGAAACTTTGGTAGGGTACCGCCGAAATGAGCGCTCTATACTTCATAATGTATTCTAACAATCAGCCATGCTCAGCTCAAGTGCCCGAACTCCGATCAAGAAAGAGCCGTCTTCCGGATGCGGCGTCTATAACATCTCTTCCTCCCCCACCATGACGAATGTTACTGCGACTGCCTCGGGTGGGAATAGCCCGTATGGCGTTTATAATAAAAGCTTCTCTTCGCCGACCATGATGAATGTCACCGCCACTGCATCTGGGGGAGCGACCATCCGAAAAAGACGATACTCCTTGAGTAATAACGCTCCTCAAAATAGAACTCCTAAAGCCACGCAGCTTCATTGACGACAAATATATCCTTGTGGTAACATCCCCCATCTCTGATGAGGGGAACCTGCCGGCATGAAGAAGATATATATATTCGGGGCCTCCTACCTTGATATCATAAAACTGGTCGACGCGATCAATCGCTCGCAGCCATCCTTTCGGATCGAGGGCTTCCTTGACGATGCCGAGGCGCTAAGGGGCAGACAGTGTCTGGGATATCCAGTCCTCGGCGGCAGGGAGCTTATCGCGGATCTGGCCCGAATGCCTGACACCTGCTTCGTAAGTAATGTCCCCACATGGCCTAAATGCGAGCAGGTCGTCGGGATGCTGAAGGATCTGGGATGCGGTTTTGCGAATCTCATACATCCCACCGTCGACATGAACTACGTCGAAATCGGTACCGGTTGCATAATCCCCGAGGGTTGTGTCGTGGGCGGGGGAGCCAGGATTGGGAGTTTTGTCACGGTCCGTCTACAGAGCCTCATCAGCCATGATGTCGCCGTCGATGACTTCGTGTTTATAGGACCCGGTGTGACCGTAGGAGGTCATGCGCGTCTCGCGCAAGGATGTTTCCTGGGGGCCGGGGCAACGATCATGGGCGAGAGGTCTGTGGGAGCGGGAAGCATCATCGGTGCCGGCTCGGTAGTGATAAGAGACGTGCCTGCCGGCGTCACCGTAGCCGGCGCGCCGGCGCGCGTGATCAAGGTCCATGCGGAGCAGTCATGACCGATCTCATCGTCAACCTGGCCCCCACTGGCGCAGTCCATATGAGGGACCATTCTCCTTATGTGCCGATAAGCCCCGATGAAATCGTCGAGGACGTTAATGAATGCGTTGATGCCGGTGCGTCCATGGTCCATCTCCATGCACGCGAGGCGGACGGCAGCCCCAGTTACCGCAAGGAGCGGTATGCGAGGATCATCGAGGGCATCAGGGAACGCCACGACGACGTGGTGATTGTCGTCTCGACCAGCGGCAGGGTCTTCGGCGACCCGGAGAAGCGGACGGAGGTGCTCAGCCTTCAGGGTGACAGTAAACCGGACATGGCAAGCCTGACCCTCGGGTCGATGAATTTCATGAATGCGCC
>DASPUT010000219.1 GCA_035622735.1 Thermodesulfovibrionales bacterium
GCAGGACGGTCCACAGAATCCCGAGACCCGAACCCGCATAGCGGGATTTAATATCCTTCACGAGAAAATACTTGACGAGGCTTATCAGGTTTGACATCGAATATATAATATACTATAATTTGATTTCCATATACACCAGTAGAGACATACAGAGAGTTCTCCTTTGAAAAAGGCACTGATACTCACCGGTTTTGACCCCCTCACCCATACAGGAGGAATCGAGGCATTCACAAAGACCCTCCTCAGGCTTTTCGAATCGATGCACATACAGGGCGACCTCCTCTGCGCCTCTGATTTCGGAAATACCTTCAACCTCCATCATGAGTTCAGCGGACGGGTATACGCCGCGGGCAGAAGCCTGCTCTCCCTTGATACCGGCGAGTATGAATGCATCGTCTCCAATGGGTACTATGGCGGAGGATATTTTCCCAAAACCGTGAAGACCTTTACGATTTTTCACTCGACCCATGCAGGGTATGCCGATGCGATCAAGGGCTGCATTCCTCACAGCACCTACCTTGAAATACGCAACATCGTCGGGGACGTGCTTGAGCGAAGTGCTGCTTCCGGGGCAAAGATAATCGCCGTGAGTGAGCTTGTGAAAACCGAACTTCAGGAGTATTACGGACTTCAGGATATTGATGTTATTCCTGATCCCGTTGACACGGACGTTTTTTCGCCAACCCTAGGCAAGGAAGAGGCGAGGGAGAAATACGGCATTCACCGTTCACGAAGGGTGGGGCTCTTCGTCGGCAGGTGGGAAATATCGAAAGGAAAAGACATCGCCGAAAGGATAATGGCGGATATGAGAGATCTGTTCTGGGTTATTGTGACTGCATCGGGTGGAGAGAGTCCCCCGCCTCGGGGTGAGAACATTCTCACGCTTTCCGGTCTCAACCGTTCAGAGATGGCAGAGATCTATAGACTGTCTGATTTCATGTTGTCCCCTTCGAGATATGAAGGATTCGGATTGGCTGCCGCCGAGGCGATGGCATCGGGGATTCCCGTCATAGGAACCCCAGTCGGGTTTCTCGGAGAGATCTGCGGGGAAAGACCCTTCTCGGCAGTTTCTGTCAGCGCAGATCCTCGTGATGAAGGCGCTACGACGCTGGCGATGAAAGAGTCAATACAGAGACTCTTCTCCGACAGCGAACTCTATAGAGAAATTTCTGAAAAAGGCAGGACATTCATCTCGAACAATTACGGTTTCGTGCACTGGCAGGAACGGATGAAAAAGGCCTTATGTCTGAATTAGATAGCATCAGACATGAACTGCGCGATATTGAAAGGGCGCTCGTTCTGTCTCCCCATCCTGATGATGAGACCCTCGGGTGCGGCGGCACCATGGCCCGCTATTCGGGAAAAATCGATTTTACCGTCGCCGCTCTTTCGAACGGTGAGGCGGTTAACATACCCGAAGATAACAGGGCTGACCTGAGGAGGCGAGAACTGAGCGACGCCCTGGGAATCCTCGGCATAAAGGACAGGGTCTTCCTAGATATCCCCGATGGAAAGTTTTCTCATTACAAGGTCGAAATACGGGAAAAACTCTCCGAGTTGATCACGCTGAAAAACCCCCAGATGATTTTTTCTCCCTCGCCGCTTGATCTCCATGAGGATCACAGGGAGACCGCTCTTGCCTGCATTGAGATTCTCGAAAAAATGCCCTCTATCAAAATCGCCTTCTACGAAATATACAATCCGATCCGGTTTAATACGCTCGTCGACATCAGCGGCCAGATAGAGATAAAGAAAGAGGCCCTCGCCCGCTACCATTATAGTCTGCTCGGAAAAGAAGATATCTTCATCGCATCGGTTACTTCCCTGAATAGGTTCAGGTCGCTCTTCGCCCTCAGGGATTCCTATTACGAGGCGTTCTGGATGCCGGCCGCCGTCGTCGGTCTGACCGACGCGCTGAACTGGCTCACCTGCAATGTCTCTCCTCCTACGCCTGAAGACAGGCTGCTCAGCTCCCTCAGGGTCGCAGACTCGCTCGTGCATGAATTCAGGACAGCCGAAGACGAACTGAAGGAAAAGACCGAGACCGCTCTTTCTCTCTCTCAGGAACTCAGGGATAGGGAAGAGACGATACGTTCTTTACAAGAGAGACTGCGGTTCATCGAAACAAGCCTCTCATGGAAGCTGGTCGGAAGATTTCGCAAGATCAAGAGTGGTCTCCTGCCTGAAGGGACCCAGAGGAGGAGACTCTATGACAAGGTTATCGGCTCCTTGAAAAACTCGATTTCTTAAATTTTCTTGCCCGGGCAACTCCGGGGAAAAGGGTGAGAAGCATTCCCACCGACAGTACCGAAACAATCGTGCCGACGAGCCGGTAGCGGCCCGCCTTGAACTCCAATTCGATCTGAATGATACTTCTCTCCCTGCATAGTATCATCAAACTTCTTCCTCACTGATATGAATGGTTCTGTTGTGTTGTGGCGACGGGAAGCAATCTTGCTCTTGCAGCGGCGATTCCCCTGACCCCTTTCTTCCTCTCGTCATTGGGACCTTCGATACAGGGAATTGTCGGGCTTAAGGGAGGGGCAAAAAAAGAGGGGCCTTTCAGCCCCTCTATGGTCTCGATGTGTAATCTCTTCTAATAGCAGTAGGCGTTGATCCACCCGGCGGTTACCGTCGAAGTCGTGTTGACAAGAAGGACGTAGTAGGTGTCGAATTGCTGCCAGTCAGGAGTATACCAGGTTTTATTCTTATCAGCAGCAGCAGTGCCGATAGTAATAGTTTCGCCGGTAGGAGACCCAAAATTAAAGGCTGTGAAATATATTCCGTCCTGCGACTTCGTACCGGCATTCGTTGGGCCCCACAGTGTCAACAAGGTATTATAATCAGCCATTGTCGGAGGAGGTGTCGTATTGCTGCCGTTTGTCTTCTTCACAACTGCGGCAACGTGAGGAGCACTCTGCTGTTGATTCGTCGCGATCCTCAACTGGCCGTTGCCCCCGCAATTGGCGGGGAGTGTAAAGTAGTAAAGCCTTGTCTGACCGCCGCCGAGGTTATCAAATGTCGGATTGGAATTCATCGCAAGATAGGTGCCCTGATATCCTGTCGACGATGAGGTGTATGCAGTACAACTGTCATTATTGCCTCCATTCGATCCCTGGCAGGTCCAAGTCCACGGGCCGGTCCCATTGACAGTAGTCGCTGTCCCCACGCTGCAGAGGCCGCTCGTTGGAGCTGATGACAGTGTAGCCCCGTTTGCTGTTCCGCAGTCTCCGTTTATTGGCGTGGGAGTTCCCTGGGTTGCATTACAGGTTACCGCCAGTAGTTTATCCTGTGATTTGCACTTCCATGTCCAGCCTCCGGTTATGGCCGTAACTCCGCTGCCGCCAAGCACAGACCCTGCGCCGCAAAGACTAGGGGAAGTGTTTGTGGGAGGGTTCGTGGAAGAGTATGCCTGCCCGTTGGCCGCACCGCACGTAGGGAGGAGTCCAGTACAATTCGCCGATGTGCCGCCGCCCGTACCCTGACAGCTCCAGGTCCACGGACCTGAACCGGTAACTGTGGTGGCACTACCCGCGGTGCAAAGAGTGGCAGGAGAGGGGGCTGCTGATAAGGCCTGTCCGTTAGAAGAACCGCAGGAACCATTTGTAAAGGCGACATTTGCGAAACAACCTGCTGCCGTGCCGCCATTCAATCCCGCACAGGTCCATGACCACGGCCCCGTGCCGGTGACAGTTGGCTGAGTTCCCGCCGCACTGCAAAGGTTGGTGGAAGGCTTCGAAGAGAATGTCTGTCCGTTAGAAGAACCGCAGGAGCCATTTATAATCTCATTAAAGGTTAAAATAGTAATAGGGCTGCCACTAACAGTGGCTGCGCAATTGGCGTCAACTTGAACAACAAACGGAGGATACTGCAACTGAGAGCCCATCCCATCTACAGAAACCACATATGATTTGCCGGGCTGGATGGATGCATTTGAAAATGCGTAATACCCCTGACCGCTGCATATACTTGCGTTGTTAGCATCATTTGGATCAATGGCGTAGATCACATCCGGATTTAATGCAGAGGTGGATTGCCCTAACATTATTTGTTTCAGATACACAAACGTGCCGAGTCCCTCCTGAGCTGCCGTCCCGCCCATAAAATTGACGCACCCCCAAATGACGGGGTTTGCCTGCCCCGAACAGTCGGCAGCTGAAGCATTCGCCGCGAGACACAGTCCTCCTATCAGAATTATGAACAAGACCGCAGCTGTCCATATATTTCTTCTTCTACTCTTCATACAAAAACCTCCTCTGTTCATGTTCCCTTTACTAAGGTGAATCCTCACTCAAATATAGAGATTCTTCACAATCTTTTTACCGTTCCTTTAACATACCATAAGATAGTTGCAGATAGAATTAAGCTTTCTTAATAGATAGTCCTCATTATGCTAAATTTAGGAGCAAATGGCGTACCCAGACATTCTGAGATGGACTTCGGCTTTTAACCTTAGATTATACAAAAAGAAAATGACCTTAGAAAGAACTGCCGAGCGGCCCTGCGACTGCGAGAAGTAACAGGGAATGTCACCTGACTGACGAAATCTGACCTGGAGCAAACCGTTCACTTGCAGCGGCGATTCCGCTGACCGCTTTTCTTTCTCGCCATTGGGGCCTTCGATACAGGGGCTGGTCGGGCTTAAAGGAGGGCAAAAAAAGAGGGGCCTTTCAGCCCCTCTCTCGTGTCTATCTGTATCTCTTCTAATAGCAGTAAGCGTTGATCCACCCGGCGGTTACCGTCGAAGTCGTGTTGACAAGAAGGACGTAGTAGGTGTCGTATTGCTGCCATTCAGGGGTGTACCAGGTTTTATTTTTACTATTGGCAGCGGTATTAATAATAATAGTTTCGCCGGTAGGAGACCCAAAATTAAAGGATGTGAAGTATATACCGTCCTGTGACTTCGTGCCTGCATTCGTTGGGCCCCACAGTGTCAACAAGCTATTATAATCAGCTATTGTCGGCGGGGGCGTCGAAGTGCTG
>DASPUT010000220.1 GCA_035622735.1 Thermodesulfovibrionales bacterium
GTAAATCGTGAAGCTTTGACCAATAGGACGTCCCGGAGATGAAGGCCGTCGCCATCAGGAACTACGGATCCCCTGAAGTCATGAACATTGAAGAAATCGGGCAGCCCGCTGTCGCGGATGATGAACTCCTTGTGCGCGTCCGCTATTCGAGCGTAAATCCTATTGACTGGAAGATACGGAATGGATCATTGAGACTTCTCGTCCGTTCCCGGTTTCCGATGACCCTCGGATTTGATATTGCAGGGGAAGTTGTAGACGAGGGTCGGTCGGTGAGAGGATTCAAAGGCGGAGATAGGGTCCTCGGCATGCTCTCCTTAGGGCAGCGCGGGGCGTACGCGGAATATGTTAGGACGAGAGAAAATAACGTAGTTATGATGTCCGGGAATATCGACTTCAGGGAGGCTGCAGCCATTCCCCTTGCGGGTCTCACCGCATACCAGGCACTCCATGGTAAAGGAAGGATAAGAAGCGGCCAAACCGTCCTCATCAACGGTGCCTCCGGCGGCGTAGGCTCTTTTGCAGTCCAGATCGCCAGGGCCGCCGGTGCCTCCGTGACCGCCGTCTGCGGCACTAACAATATCGAACTGGTGAAGACCCTTGGAGCTGAAAGGGTTATTGATTACCGGAAGCAGGATTTCACTCAATCACCCGAGCGGTACGATATCATTTTCGACGCCGTTGGTATGCTCTCATTCTTCAAGGTCCGGAGGAATCTAACGGATTCCGGACGCTACGTCACTACCCTCCCGAACGTTTCAAACATAGTCGGCTTCGTCGTCATTCCCGTCCTCTCGCTTTTCGGCTACCGAAAGAAATCCGCCTTCGTGAGTGTTAAACCGGACAGTGCAGACCTCGGTCGATTAATGCTTCTCGTAAAAGAGATGAAACTGATTCCGCTTATCGATCGCGTCTTTGGTTTCGAGGAGATCAGGGAAGCCCATGCCTACAGTGAGAAAGGTCACGCACGTGGTAAAATTGTGATACGGATATCCTGACAGTGCGCCGCCTTAGCAAACCAGTAGGCCCACGACTAACGGTATTCAAATGAGAAACGAAAATCTCCCTTCTTGAATCTTTCACAGCTGCTTTTCCCGATTCAGGATTACGATAGTAGCGCCCCACCCTCCGGCATCCTCCTGAGCGAGCCTGAAAGAGGACACTTCGGAAAGTCTGCCGAGGATCGTATGCACGGTTTTTCGGAGGGTCCCCCCACCCTTGCCGTGGACGACTCTGACTTCGAGGATTCCCCGTCGCCTGCATTCGTTCAGGTAGTGCGGCAGCAGGTCCTTCACCTCGCGAGGATTGAAGGTATGGAGGTCGAGCACCCCGTCTATGGGGATTTCGACGGGTCCTTGCCCTTCTGCCGCTTCGTTCCTGTCGGTCGATTTCATCTATCCGGAACCGGAGGCGCAGATCTTGCGCCTGAGTCCCTCCTCTGCAACGCGCAGCATGACCTCGTCCACCTTTCCCCCCTCACGAATGTGATTTCTATTTCTTCCTCTCGAAGAGCACTCCCGCGATAAGGACAAAGATGACGGAGAGGAACACCATCACCCCGACATCGACGAGGAGGGGGAAGTCAAATATCCCCATCCCCCCGAATACCGTGTGTTTCAACGCATCGATCCCGTAGGTAAAAGGGTTCAGCCGCGTCAGGACTTTCAGGATATCGGGGAGCATCTTCACAGGATACATCGCACCCGAGAGGAAAAACATCGGCATCACCACGAAGTTCATGATGACGCTGAAGCTCTCGAAACTCTCATAGAACGTCGCTATGACGATGCCGAGTGATGCGATGCAGAATGAAAGCAGGGTGCTTACAAGGATCGTCTCGATGATGGAGAAGATGCCGAGCCGTAAACCGAGAAAGGGAAAAAGCCCGAGTATGATGATAGCCTGGATCACCGATACGATCGTCCCGCTCAGGGCTTTTCCGATGACGATCGAGAGCCGCGAGACCGGTGCGACGAGGATCTCCTTCATGAGTCCGAATTCCTTGTCCCAGATGATCGAGATCGAAGAAAAGATCGAGCTGAAGAGTATCGTCATACCGAGGATGCCCGGGAATATGAACTGCATGTAGGATACCCCCATGACTCCCATGCCGGGAGACACGAGCCTCGACATGCCCCCGCCGACGAGGAAGAGCCAGATGAGGGGCCTCGCGAGGGTCGAGATGAGGCGGGACTTCTCCCTGATGAATTTCTTGAATTCCCTAGCGACGAGCACGTATACTGCGTTAGCCTCTATCAAACTTTCTCCTGTAAGACCGAACGGCATCTTTTACGTTGTCTGACGATGAGACATCCTCACTCCGTATTTCCCTCCCCGTCAACTTCAGGAAGACGTCATTCAGGGTCGGTCTCTGGAGCCGAACAGAGACGACCGTTTCGCCCATGGCCCTGATGATTTCGGGGATGCAGGCGTCTCCCTTCACCGAGGTGAGAAAGAGTTCGCTGTCCTTTTCGGATACATCGACCTGGAACAACTTCGCGATCTCTGTCTTTGCCTTCCTGTTGTCCTTCGTCCTGATATAGATAACATCCCCGCCTACGGTTTTTTTCAACTCGTCGGGGGTCCCGACGGTGATGATCTTCCCGGCATCGATGATCGCTATCCTGTCGCAAACCTCGGCCTCCTCCATATAGTGCGTCGTCATAAAGATCGTCATCCGATGTTTCCGCGGAAGATCGACGATGAATTCCCAGAGGTTGGCCCGTGTCTGGGGATCGAGTCCGAGTGTCGGTTCGTCGAGAAACAATACCTTCGGTCTGTGGATAAAACCTCTCGCGACCTCAAGACGTCTCTTCATGCCACCCGAGAATTTCTTGACGAGATCGTACCGCCGCTCATAGAGATCGACGAAATGGAGCGCATCTTCGATCCGTTGTTTCCGTTCATCCCTTTTCACATCGTAGAGGTAAGCATGGAACATCAGGTTCTCGTATGCGGTCAGTTCCTTGTCGAGTGTCGAATCCTGAAAAACGATGCCGATCGATTTCCTTACCGCCGAAGGTTCGCTCAGGCAGTCATATCCGCTGATAAAGGCCCTTCCGGAAGTGGGAGAAAGCAGGGTGCAGAGGATGCTGATAGTCGTCGTCTTGCCGGCACCGTTCGGGCCGAGAAAGCCGAAGATCGAACCCTCTTCAACCTCGAAGGAGATGTCATTCACGGCGGTTATATTGCCAAACCGCTTGACGAGGTTCTCAACTGTTATTATAGGCATGAGAAGGTCTGCCGGAAACCTCTCTAATCTCCCTCAAATTCCGTTAACGCAAAAAACCTATACCCTTTTTCCCTAAGTTTCTTCGAGCCGCCGACATCAGGGAGGTCGACGATGAATGCCATCTCCGAGATGGTGCCGCCCAATTTCTCTATAAGAGCGGCTGAGGCGAGAGCAGTCCCCCCCGTTGCGAGGAGGTCATCCACGAGGAGCACGTTCATACCCCTCTCTATCGCGTCCCTGTGTATTTCGATCTTGTCTGTCCCGTATTCGAGGGCGTATTCGTGGCTTATCTTTTCCCCGGGAAGCTTCCCCGCCTTTCGAATCGGGACAAAGCCCTTTCCGAGGGTATAGGAGAGGGCACCGCCGATAATAAAACCCCTTGATTCGATGCCGACAATGAGATCGAATTGCACGCCTGTCCTGATATATCTCTGTGTGAGACTGTCTATCACGAGCCTGAACCCGACGGGGTCCTTGATCAGAGTCGTTATATCTCTGAAAAGGATACCCTTTTTCGGGTGGTCAGGTATCGTCCGTATTCTCGATTTAATCGGCATCGCTTCCTCCTCTTATCGGCACTCGCATTCGGTGTCGCAAATTTTCGAGACCGTCTTGAGCAGGAGTCTCTTTACATTCTCCGCATTCCTCGTCATGATCGAGACTATCATCTCCCATGAGACGGGCTCTTCGCCTTCCTTCCAGCAGTCGTAATCCGTCGACATCGCTATCGTCTGATAGCAGATGCCGGCCTCCCTGGCGAGAATCACCTCCGGAACCGTCGACATGTTGATTACGTCTGCGCCGAGTCTCCTGAACATATGCGATTCTGCCTTCGTCGAGAATCTCGGCCCCTCGATGGTGACGACGGTGCCCCTGTTATGGTGCCGGAGATTCAATGCTTTGGCAGAATCGACTAAGAGCGAGCGCAACGTCGTGCAGAAGGGTTCCGCCATCGGGGTATGGATTACCTTTTCATCATGGAAGGTGAGGGTTCTGTGTTTCGTGAAATCGATGAACTGGTCGGGAAAGATAAGGTCGCCGGGCCGTATCTTCTCCCTCAGGGAACCGACTGCGGTAGTAGCGAGGATATGGGTGCATCCCTCCTTCTTCATCGCATGAATGTTCGCCCTGAAATTGACTCCTGTGGGATATATGGAATGATCTTTGCCATGGCGGGCGAGGATCACCGTATCGATGCCATGGATCTTTCCGGTGGTAAGCAGCGAAGAGGGATTGCCGTAGGGGGTCTTCACCCTTTTTTCTTTCATGCCCCGCATGAGGCGGGGATCATCCATCCCGGAGCCGCCAATGATACCCACCCTTATCTTTGCCATACGTTCTCCCTTGTGGCGTTTTCTTAAGAAGATAAAAGAAGGAATTGAAGAAAGTCAAGCAAAACGGGAAAATGCGGGAGAATTTCTCAATCGAACTAAAGAGACGTATGCTCCCTGAGGAGCATCGTTACCGTATGAACGAGACCCTCGCAGAGAAACATGATCGACTCCACGTCGAGAAAGTGACCGGAAGCGGCATCAAAGAGGATGTTGAGGGACGGAGGGAATTCTTCATCACCGCCGCGGTAGATAATGAGGCTCTTCACCCTCGGAAGCAGGGAGATTTCAGACGCATAGTCGGCGGGGTATCCGACCACCGGGGATGCACCCAACCGTGAAAGGACGGCGCTGACTCCCTGAAAATCGCTTTTCATGAGTTCTTCCAACGGCTCTTCACATTCCCTCGCAAAGGAGGATGCCTTCACAAACCCACCCTTCATCTCGGAGAAGGATATCCATCTTCCGGTAAACCCTCCCCTGCCCTTGTTCCTCACATAATGAAGGAGGAGGATCTTAATCCATCTATTCTCGCGGTCGGGGCTTATTGCTCCATCTCTCCCGACAAGGTGGTCGACGCCTATGCACCGTATCAGGAGTCTGCCGTCAACAACGTGAGCACCCAGATCAGCCGCTATAACGCCGAAGTCCAGTTTCGACACTTCCTCTGAAAGGGACTTGATAAGTTCTTCCCGCCAGTCACCCGTTACAAGCATGGCCTTAATGGAAGTGACCTTCTCCTGCCCGATATATCTGCATCCTCCGATGACATCGGGATCAACTTTCAGAGCTACGGCGAAGGCCATGCAGGTCTTCTGAGGGCATTCTCCGCAATTCGTCTTCGGCAAGAGTTTATAGACTGCGAGTGGGTTCATATGCTCTTCTCTACTCTAACAAAAATCAACGACTCCCTGATGATTCCCTAATCCAACAGAACATGCCCTTCCGGAAGGTCTTCTGTGAAACATAAAAAAAGCCTGTGATCTCACAGGCCTTCACCCCTCTGAGAAAGGTCTATTCTGCTTTTCTGCGTACCGGTGTTTTTACATCCTCTCCGGTGAACTCAGGCCGAGGATATCAAGACCTTCCTTCAAGACAAGACGTATCGCCTTGCAGAGCGCAAGTCGAGCCCTGCTGAGTTCAGCGTCATCGGTCACAACCCGGTACCTGCTGTAATACGGATGAAAGAGACCGGAAAGCTCCTGGAGATAGAAGGTAATCCGGTGGGGTTCGCGGGCAAGGACCGCACCTTCAAAAACCATGGGGTAGAGAAGAAGCTTTTTTATTATCCTGAGCTCTTCCGGTCCAGAGAGGAGGTTGAGAGCGACAGTATCAGGATGCTCAAGCTGCAGACCTTTTTCCTGAGCATGAGAAAAGATACTATTGATCCGGGCGTTGGCATACTGAACGTAGAAGACTGGGTTTTCTGCTGACTGCTCCTTTGCCGTTTCGAGGTCGAACTCGAGATGGCTGTCAGGACGTCTCGTGAGAAAAATGAACTTCGTCGTATCGGCGCCGACCTCTTCCATCACCTCCCTGAGGGTAATGAACTCCCCGGCCCTTTTCGACATCTGTACAGGCTTGCCCGCCCTCAAAAGGGTCACCATCTGAACGAGCATGACCCGTAAGTGTTCCGGTGGATAGCCCAATGCCTCGATTACCGCCTTAAGCCTGGGTATGTATCCATGATGGTCCGCACCCCAGATGTCGATGATTTCCTCAAACCCTTCTTCGATCTTCTTCCGGTGATACGCTACATCTGAAGCAAAATACGTGAATTCCCCGTCACCCTTCGTGATAACCCTGTCCTTATCATCGCGGAACTTTGTCGCCTTGAACCAGAGGGCGCCGTCCTGCAGATAGAGATACCTCCGGTGTCTGAGGGCATCGATCGCCTTGTCGACATCGCCCTCGGAATAAAGCTCCCTCTCGCTCTGCCACGCGTCAAAGACGATTCCGAAATCCTTGAGATCCTTTCCGATGTCTCCGAGCATCTCCCTGTAGGAAAAATCGGTAAAGAATTCAGCAACTTCCTGAAAACTCATCTCCGAGTATTTGTTGCCGTACTGGTGAACAATTCTTTTCGCAATCTGCTCGACATAGCTTCCCCGGTAACCGTCCTCGGGGAAAGGATATTCAATTCCCAAAAGCTGTTGATACTTTGCGAATACGGAGAGGCCAAGCAGCTTCACCTGCTTTCCGGCATCGTTGATATAGTATTCCCGCTCCACCTCGTATCCGGCCGCCTTCAGAAGGTTGGAAAGGGCCGCACCGACCGCGGCACCTCTGCCATGGCCGAGATGCAAGGGTCCCGTAGGATTTGCGCTGACGAACTCTATCTGGATCTTTCTGCCTTTGCCGATTTCTCTCCTGAGGAATGCCTCTCCTTGAGAGAGAAGGTCCTTCATTTCCGAGAAGAGATATCGCGGAGAAAACGTGAAGTTGATAAACCCCGGTCCTGCGATATCTATCTTCTCAAAAATATCCGGCTCTCCCAGCGATTTCAGAATCTCTTCGGCGATCTGCCTCGGTGGTTTCTTGAGGGTCTTCGAGAGGTTCATCGCAACCGGCGTAGCAAGATCGCCCATTTTTTCGTCCCGCGGCACCTCAAGTTCAACGGGGACATTTTGGAGGCCGATGCCCTGCATCGCTTCTTCTACGAGCTCCCTGATATCTTTTTTCATCGTAAGAGTTTAAACACCTTGGAGCCTAAAGTCAACGATTTCGCATCGGTATTGCCATTTTCCTGTCCCCCCCCTTAAACTATCGTGGATGAAACTCTTGCCTGCGATGCTCTTTGTTGTAGCCCTCTTCTTCGGGGGTCTGTTATTCCTTCAAACGCGGAGACCAGTTTCAGGTGCTGCGCCGCTACCGGGTATGCAGGGACCTGCGCGAAAGAAGATTAAGCGGCTGTTAACGATTCTCTTTCTTTTTTTCGTCCTGCTTTTCCTTCTGAAGATTCTGGGAAAGATCGCACTCCTTGTCGCAGGTATCCTCTTTTTAATCTCTCGCCTCGTCTTCAAAGGGAAATAGCCGGCAGATAGAAGAATAAAAAAGATAGTTCTCAGGTAACAGCATCGTATACGCGACATCGTGAGGAAGCTGCAGGGAGAGGGAATAGGCAGGTTTGAAACTTCCCGTCGAAGGTGCGACGGATTTACGTCCTGGAGCCGAGGGTCAGCAACGGTTCCGTGTGAAACGCCATTTCGTGTTATCTAATTGCGGATCACTCTTTTTCTTTCTTCTCTGACTCATCAGCCGGGACATAGGAAACATCCGTTTCGAAGTCACCGAGGGGCCTCTTGAAGGTGAACCTGAAGGACTGACCCACAAGGACATCAGCGGTGTTCTTGACGTTTTGACTATTGGGAAGAACAAAGGGCAAACAGACGAGAAAAAAGGCACCCCCGACAACCATGGCAACGAACCCAAGCGGCCTTGCGAGAACAATATCTCCTGCGACGGAGAATGGATCTTTGGAGTCTGCAAACGACACTGTTGTGTTAAATAGGAGAAAGCATACGACGACCAAAACTGCTATTTTTCTCATCATCTGTCCTCCGTCTTAAGGGCGCCTCATAAGGCTGCCCTCTCGCATTTTGTTCAAATTATCATATCGTATATTACTTTATCACAAGAGCCTCTCCCGTTCAACCGCAAGGCCGCCTGCGTCTCTGGGCAGGAGCAATTCGGCGGAGCATCGGTCGACTCTCTCATCCTGCGCCTTTGCGGAAGGCGCCTCTATTCTTTATTCGCCTCGAATCGTTCGAGGAGGTCTTTCTTCTTGATCCTGCCATGGAGTGCGGTGCCGTCCCTGAATTCCAAGACCGGGATGTCGAACCGGTAAAGCTCGTAGAGGGTGTCGTTCGCCGCGATATCGATCTTTTCGACTATCAGGCGATACTTTTCCATCAGACCGTTGAGCAGCTCCTCAGCCCTTTCGCAGAGCCAGCACCCCGCCTTGTAATAATACCTCAGTCTCACCATGGTACGCCGCCCTCGAGAATGCTTAGGTCTTCAATTGATCCCTCATGATTCTCTGCTTCAGAAAGCAGATCGCGAGACCCGCAGACTCGAAATTTTATTTCAACGATGGTCGTTCCGAAGATCCTCTCTTCACTCCAAAGAACGCCTTCCATGAATTTCAGCATATCCTCGGCAACTGCTCTCCCTGGAGCATCTCGAGTATGCGGTTGCCACCGATTACGGTTTGGAGCAATACCATCCCCTCCGGAGAATCTTCAACCTCACCGATAATCCGTGTATCAGAACCGTAAGGATGCTCTCTCATCTTCGACACGAGGGGCTCGGCATCTCTCGGGTCCGCAATCGCGACGAGTATCCCCTCATTCGCGACATACAGGGGATCATAACCGAGGAGTTCACAGGCACCCCTCACCTGGGGCGGAATGGGAAGGGCATCCTCTCTTATCCTTATGCACTTGCCCGATTCCTTCGCAGCCTCTTTCAGGGTCGTAGCGAGACCGCCCCGCGTGGGGTCTCTCATGAACCGTATTTCATGGGTGATGCCGAGCATCGAACCGACAATGCCGTTAAGCGGCCTCGTATCACTCCTGACCGGCGGGTTAAAGGTTATTCCGTTCCTCTCGGCGATGATCGCTATTCCGTGATTGCCGAGCCCTCCGCTCACGATGACCTTGTCGCCGCTCCTTATCCTCGAAGGAGATATGTCAATGTCGTCCGCTATGATGCCGATACCGGCTGTATTGATGAAGATCCCGTCACCCTTTCCTCTGTTTACGACCTTTGTGTCCCCGGCTACGATCCTCACACCGGCTCCCTCGGCGGCTTCAGACATCGCTGAAACGATCCTTTTCAGGTCTGAAAAGGGGAACCCTTCCTCGATAATGAAACCCGACGAAAGATAGAGGGGCATCGCACCTGCCATGGCGAGATCATTTACTGTTCCGAATACGGCAAGCTCGCCGATATTGCCGCCCGGGAAAAAGAGAGGCGAGACGACGTAGGAATCGGTCGTGAAGGCGAGCCTACCGGTCTCCACAGAAACAACAGCCGAATCCCCGAATCCGCTCATGGAGAACGCGGGCGCGAAATGCTCCGCAATCAATTCGTGCATCATTTTGCCGCCGCTTCCGTGGCCGAGACGTATTTTATCCACGGTGGGGTCCGTATTTATAATAGGCCGCGCAGCTTCCTTCGGTGCTCACCATGCAGGCCCCGACGGGGCTTTCAGGAGTGCACGCGGTCGCGAAGAGAGGACAATCAGTCGGAATTTTCACGCCCCTCAGGACATCACCGCAGGAGCAGGCTGAGGGCTCCGGGCAATAGGGGACTTCCGGATTGAACCTCTTCAGGGCATCATAGGCAACAAACTCCTCCCGGATCTTCAGTCCGCTGCCCGGGATCGTTCCGATTCCCCTCCAGTAGGCATCGGACGGTTCAAAGATCTTGCCTATCAACTCCATCGCCTTCGGATTGCCCTGCTCCCTGACAACCTTCGCATATTGTATCTCGATCCTGGCAGCGTTCTCGGCTGTCTGCTTCAGGAGCATCCTTATTCCCTCGAGGATATCTTCGGCGCTGAAGCCCGTAATCACTGCAGGTTTCTTGTAGTCAGCTGCGATGAATTCATAGGGTCTCTTCCCGATGATCGTGCTCACATGCCCGGGGAGAATAAAGCCGTCAACCCGGAGTCCAGGTGAATCGAGCAGGGCCTTGAGAGCGGGGGGGACGAGTTTGTGGGCGGAATGGACAGAAACATTTTTCAGTCCTCTTCTCTCAACCTCTCCGATGGTAGCGGCGATGAGGGGAGATGTCGTCTCAAACCCCGTGGCAAAGAAGATAACTTCTTTTCCCTTCTCCTGCTCCGCAATCCGAAGGGCATCCATAGGCGAATAGACAATCCTGACGTCTGCTCCCTCGGCCCTCACATCATCGAGGGCCTGCCTTCCCCCGGGGACCCTCATCATGTCACCGAAGGTGGTAAGGACAACGCCATCCATCCGGGAAAGGGCGATGGCGGAATCTACGTCCTTTATCGAGGTAACGCAGACCGGACAACCGGGCCCGCTCAAGAGGCTCACCGCCTCAGGGATAATCCCCCTGATACCATGACGGAAAATCGCGACCGTGTGCGTGCCGCAGACCTCCATGAGTTTCAGCGGTCTCCCTATCCTCTCCATGAGAGTTCTTATTTCGGTGAGACAATCTTTCATCTTCCTTATCCCCTCTTCAGTCTCTCCCTTACCAGGTACGCCTGACCGAGCGAGATGCAGGCGTCGTTACAGGGAACCGCTTCATTTAGGAAAACATTCCATCCTCTGGAGTTCAGCAATCCCGTCGTCTTCTTCAGGAGATAGAGGTTCTGAAACGTCCCTCCGCTCAGGGCGACATCCCTCAGTCCGAAGGTCTCGCTGATTCTTTCTGTGACTCGTAGTATAACACTCGAGAGGGTATTATGAAATTTAGTCGATATGACTTCCTTCTTCTCACCGTTCAGCATATCATTGGTAATCCCGAGCATCGTTTGCGAAAAATCAACGGTGATGATGGTATCGCCCCTCACATCAACGGAATATTCCCCATCGATCCCCTCCGCCGCGAGAGATTCGAGAGCCATTGCGGCCTCACCTTCAAAGGTGTTCCTGTCGCAGAGTCCGATGACCGCAGAGACCGCATCGAACAACCTCCCTGCCCCTGAAGAGAGAGGCGAAAGTTCCTTTGATCCGCTGACCTTCATAATGGTGTCTACGGCAACTCTTCCGTAGCGTTCGACAAAACCGATGGCCTTCAGGTACTCTATCGCCTCATCTCCCGCTGCCTCGAGAAGGTAACTTATAGCGGTCCTCCACGGTTCACGTATCGCAGTCTCGCCGCCCGGAAGCCGCACATAACTGAAATGACCGACCCTTTCAAACCCTTCCGTATCCGCAACGAGGAACTCACCTCCCCAGAGATTACCGTCTGTTCCATATCCGGTGCCATCGAAGGCTACACCGATGGTCTTTCCCTTCAGTCCTCTTTCTGCCATGACAGATCCGATGTGAGCGTAGTGATGCTGTATGCCGAACGTCCTTTTTCCCTGCCGTAACGCCCACTGTGTAGAGAGGTAACCGGGGTGAAGGTCATGACCGATAGCTGTGGGGGTCGCCCCGTATATGTGCTTCATGTTTGCGAGGCATTCCTCGAAGAACCTGAGGGTCTCATAATTCTCCATGTCTCCGATATGCTGGCTCGGTATCGCGAAAGAGCCTTTCGTCAGCGTGAAGGTGTTCTTGATATCCGCGCCGCAGCCCATCACCTCCGGTCCTTCGGTAGAGAGAGATATCGGTTCGGGAGCATAGCCCCTTGAACGCCTGACGAAGGACACTCCCGATGGACCTCCGGACGAGTGCGATGAAATTCTCATGACCGAATCATCAACCCTCATGAAGATCTCCCTGTTATGATGGAGCACGGCATCGACGATGCCGGACAGTTTCTCTTCAGCCTCATCGTCGCCCCTAACAATGGGTTCTTCGGAGAGATTACCGCTCGTCATAACGAGTGCAGAGAATCCCTGAGAACTCGGGGGGTGGAAAAGGAGATAGTGGAGCGGAGTGTATGGCAACACGAAACCGAGGTAACGGTTCCGCGGGGAGACCGCCTCCGGAAGGGGGATGATCATCCTGTCCCGTTTCCTGAGAAGGACTATGGGACGCCTGTTCGATGCGAGGAGACCCCTCTCTTCCTCAGAGACTTCACAGAACAGTTCTATCGTCTCGATATCGGGCGCCATTAATGCAAAAGGCTTGTTACTCCTCCGCTTCCGCTCCCTCAGCTTCCCGACCGTATCCTCATTCGTGGCATCACAGGCTATATGAAATCCTCCGATCCCTTTGATCCCGACGATCTTTCCGCCCCGTAACAATTCCGTTGTTTTTTCGACGGCCTCGGGACCGCGAACCGGCGCCTGACGGCCGATGCTCAGGGTGGTCCATGGCCCGCAGACAGGACATGCATTGGGCTGAGCATGGAACCGCCTGTCTGTCGGGTCGGCGTACTCCTCGGAACATTCTCGGCACATCTGAAATCCGGCCATCGTCGTGTGGGGCCTGTCATAGGGAACTGCCGTCGTTATCGTGTAACGGGGACCGCAGTTTGTGCAGTTGATAAAAGGATAGAGGTAACGTCTGTTGGACCTCTCCATGAGTTCTCTCAGGCAGTCATCACAGGTAGAGACATCAGGAGAGACGAGCGTGAAAGGAACGCAGGCGGCTTCTTCCTTGCTCGTCATGATCCGGAAGTCCGGATAGCCGCACTCCGATAGGGATCTTACGGTTATCTCGAATATCCTCGAAAGAGGCGGGCACTCTTCCGGGAGTCTCTTGATGAATTCAGACGACTTCTCCCCTTCAATCTCGATAGTCACCCCTGAGGGACTATTGGCCACATATCCCTTAAGTCCGAGGGATACCGCAAGCCTGTAAACGTAAGGCCGGAACCCGACTCCCTGGACCGTGCCCCTGACCGTTATCTCAGTCCGCTCAGCCATTCAGTCCATCGGGCAAGTCCCTCGCCGGTTCTGCATGAAACCTCGAAGATCTCGAGCGCCGGATTCAGTGATATGGCATCCCTCTTTATTTTCTCGATGTCTACGCTCATGTACGGCATGAGGTCGATCTTATTGAGGACCAGGGCTGATGATTCCTGAAACATGAGCGGGTATTTCAGGGGTTTATCGTGTCCTTCCGTTATGCTGAGCACCATAGCCTTCATATCCTCTCCGACCTTAAACTCGGCGGGACAGACGAGGTTCCCCACATTCTCGATGATCAGCATGTCGAGGTCTCGAATCGGAATTTCCGTCAGGACCTCGCTGATCATGTTGGCGTCGAGGTGACAGGCACCGCCCGTGTTGATCTGTACGACGGGTACGCCCGTGTTCTGTATGCGCTCGGCATCATCGGTGCCGGCTATATCGCCCTCGATGACCGCGATCCTCTTTCTGCCCTTCACCTCGAGGATCGTCCTCTCGAGGAGCGTCGTCTTCCCCGCTCCGGGCGCACCCATGAGGTTTATCACAAAAACACCGGATTCCTTAAACCGCCTCCTGTTCTCCTCGGCCAACCGTTCGTTCGCCTCGAGTATCCTCGAACGACCTTCACTTTCATTAATGAACCTCCATATCAGCAATCTCCATCTCGTAACCTCTCAGTATCTTGAATGCAGAGGAGCCGCACCGGGGACAGCTCAAGACATAGGCTTCTTCGACCTCGAATTCGCTTCCACAGGCACCGCAAAGACCTCCGAGCGGGACGGTATCTATGATGAGTTCCGCCTCCCCGGCCGGGGTCTCTGCCTTCGCAACATTAAACGTAAAAATAAGGGCCTCAGGCAGTATCCCTGCGGCCCTTCCGATCCTGAGTCTCACCGACTCGATAGTATGATAACCCTCAGCCTTACAACGGGCGACTATAAGATCGAGAATACTGAGGGCGATGGAAGCCTCATGCATTCGGTCCCTTAGCGAGTCTCTCCTTCTCCTTCTCGTAGGCCTCTTTCCCGGCCTCAACAGCCGATGTTATGATCGATTTTTTCTCTTGATAGAAACCCTTGCCGCTATCGATCGCCGATGTCATCTTCTGCTTGGCTTGTTCCGCATAGCATTCTGCTTTCTCTCTCACGTCATCAGCAAGCGCCTTAATCTGTTCCCTCGTCTCCTTACCTGACCTCGGAGCCAACAGCAGTGCGACCCCCGCACCGACCAGACCCCCAAGAAGAAACGACAGAAATACGGAACCTCCGCTGTAACTACATCCCTCATGGTGACTCATCATCTTCCTCCTTTCCTTTTGCCCGACAGCAAAACGTTTAGATCCATTATTCCGACGCCGTGAGAGCCTCCCGGGGCTACCGGGACCTCCCCGTTAAAAGGTTCTTCATGAAAACCTCCGCAGCCACCCTGATACCAGCCCGCAAGGCAGAAATCTTTACGGTCGATGCCGACGTGACGCCTGTGACGACCTCACTAACGTGCTGAACGGTCTCACCGACATCTCGCACAGAGCCGGAAAGGACCTTCACGTCCTCCGTCACCGTAGCTACATTGTCGGTGACATTTCTCACGCTCCTCAGCGTCTCCTGAAGTTCTTCAAGGGCCGGCCTTATGGAGTCATCCGTTGTCTTCAGGAGATCGCGTAAAGAACGGGCAGCAGCCTTCAATTCGAGCAACAGTGCGACAAGAACGCCGACGGCAACGATTACGGCAAGTGTCACAAGCCCCCACAAGAGATTATTCATACCTTACTCCTTAACGAGGAAAATAATCTACCATCGTCTAAGCGAATTATATCACAGCCCCTCCCAAATGTGAACACGGAGTCGCCTATCGCCTCCCCTTTTAGAACCATTCTTTTCGGGGTCAGCTCGTGTTCCCGGCAAGGCTATTCATGAAGCCCGAAAAGAAGGCTTAGGTAACGCTTATGGTATACTCTTCAGAGGAAATGAAAGGCGAGACAGAGACCGACAGATTTTTCATGAAGAGGGCGATCCTGCTCGCATCACGGGCCAGGGGCAAGACCAGTCCGAACCCCATGGTAGGAGCGGTTCTCGTCAAAAAAAATAAGGTTATCGCCGAGGACTATCATCGGATGGCCGGCACGCCCCACGCCGAGGCCCTCGTGATCAGAAAAGCAGGCAGGAATGCCCGTTCTTCCACGCTCTATGTGAGCCTTGAACCGTGCTGTCACACCGATAAGAGAACCCCGCCGTGTGCAAGGGCGATTATTGAATCAGGGATAAAGACCGTTGTCATAGCCATGCATGACCCTAATCCAAAGGTTTCGGGAAAAGGCATCAGGGAGTTGGAGCAGGCAGGAGTGGCCGTGAAATCAGGGATACTGGAGGAGAAGGCGCAGAGATTGAACGAGTCCTATGTCAAGTTCGTTACGACAAAGAGACCATTCGTTACCCTAAAGGTCGCGATGACCCTGGACGGAAAGATCGCAACTCCCGAGGGCCAATCAAAATGGATAACGGGCGAAAAGGCGAGAGCGATGGTGCACAGGTTAAGAAGCAGTGTTGACGCGATTCTCACGGCGATAGGGACGGTAAGGAGCGACGACCCGCTGCTCACGGCCCGAATCAAGGGGGCAGGGAGCCCCCACAGGATCATTATCGATCCCGATCTCGAGATACCGGCTGGGGCGAAGATCCTCACTCCTCCCCCCGAGACAACCATTGTGATGAGGAGTCCAACGGATTACCACAGGCATTCCGATCTGGAGAAAAAGAAGATGGCCTTGGCGAAAAAGGGAATAACCTTCATCGAGTATGAAGGCGAGATGCTTGATCTCGCGTGGCTCATGGACAGACTCGGCGAGATGGGTATCAGCTCGCTCATCGTCGAGGGCGGATCTTCTCTGAACGCCCGGGCCCTTCAGGACGGCATCGTCGACAAAGTCCTCTTCTTTATCGCGCCGAAGATTATCGGCGGAAAGGAATCATTTCCTGCCGTCGGTGGAAGAACGTTTCGCAGACTCGAAGATGCGATCTCCCTAAGAGATGTGAGGGTAAAGAAATTGGGAGCTGATATCCTTGTCGAAGGATATTTATAGGATCGAAGGAGCTCCCTCATTCTTTGCCTCCCTTTTCATCCTGAGGATGAGAAGGGTGACCGTGCCGATCATAAATATGACCCCTCC
>DASPUT010000221.1 GCA_035622735.1 Thermodesulfovibrionales bacterium
GACGTCGCGGACACCGTATTGGTCATCGAGATAGGCAGCACAGGGTAGGATCCTCTTTTCGTCAAAGATGATCGCCTTCGCCATCGCATAGGTGGATGCCGCGGGGGCATAGTATGCGCTTCCTGTCTTGAGGAGCGATACGATCTCCGCACCGCCCTGTCTCGTCCTGTTGATGAGGGAGGCGATTCTATCGGCAGGCAGGATATCCGTTATCGGAACGCCCTTCACCGTCGTGAACCGGGGCATCGGCACCATCTGGTCGCCGTGGCCGCCCATGACAAGGGCCTCCACGTCGGCCGGTGAGATGCCGAGTTCGAGGGACACAAAGGTCCTGAACCTCGTCGAATCGAGGACTCCTCCCATGCCGATCACCCTCCGGTGCTCAAAGCCCGATACCTTCCAGGCAAGCTGGGCCATGACATCCATGGGGTTTGTGACGATGATCATGACGGCGCCGGGCGATCGCTTTCCAGACTCAATCGCGACATCTCTGACTACCGCCGCGTTTGCGTTGAGGAGGTCATCCCTGCTCATCCCCGGTTTCCTCGGGAACCCTGCTGTGACGACGACGATATCGGAATCCGCCGTGTCGTCATAGCTGTTCGTTCCTTTGACGGAGACCGACGAGTTCCAGAGAGGACAGGCCTCGGCAAGATCGAGCGCCTTCCCCTGAGGGACGCCCTCCGCTATATCATAGAGGACGATATCGGCGATCCCCTCATAAGCGATGAGCTGAGCTGTTGACGAGCCGACATTCCCTGCCCCTATTACGGATATCTTCTTTCTCATCGGACGATAGTATAGACGAACGGCAAAAATTAGTAAAACATTTTTTCTCGACTCGTTCCCGAAGACTCTCAAGAGAGGCTTCCCCAGGACGACGCGCAGTCGGGTGTCCTAACCGGGGGGCGGTTTTTCAGGAAGTTTCTCTAGTTTAACCTTTGCTATCCTCTGACCTACCATCTCCAGAACCTTCAGCCGGTCGCCCTTCATCTCTATGAGATCGCCCGTCTGCGGTATCCTCTGGAGGTGCATAACGATGAAACCGCCGAGTGTTTCGTATTCCGGCGATTCCGGTATCTCTATGTGATAATCTGCATCAAGGTCCTTGATGCTTATGGAGGCATCGATGATCATCGAACCGTCGCTGAGCTGGATGACGGGACTCTCGGTGTCGTATTCGTCTCTGATCTCCCCGACGATCTCTTCAAGGAGGTCCTCAAGCGTCACCAGTCCCGAGACGGCACCGTATTCATCTATGACGATCGCCATGTGAACCCTTTTCTTCTGCATTTCGCGTAGCAGGATGCTGATCTTCATGGTCTCCGGGATGAATATGGGGGGCTTGATAATTCTCCGGATGTCAACGCCTCCCGTTTTCGAGAGGATATTGAAAAAATCCTTCGCATAGAGCATGCCCCTGATGTCATTAACGTCCTTCCCTATGACCGGATAACGGGAAAATTTTTCTTCCGAAATGATAGATCTTACCTCGTCAACGGTCATTGCAAGTCCGATCGTCACCATCTGGGGAGCGGGGATCATGACCTCTTTCACCGAGGTATCGGTGAATTCGAAAACGCTGTGAATAAGTTCTTTTTCTTCAGGCTCAAAGACGCCCTGCTCCCCACCCTCTTCGATGAGCAGCTTCACCTCTTCTTCGGTAATATATCCGCGTTCGGTGAAGGCCTTTTTCCCGAAGGGTCTCAGGAGAAGATTGGTACTCACGGTCAAGAGTTGGACAAACACCGTCGTCAGTTTTGAGAACCGTTCTATCGCAGGAGCTGCGAACAGGCCGATGGCCTCGGGATTCGAAAGCGAGAAGGATTTCGGGATGAGCTCGCCGACGACAAGGGAGAAATAGGAGACGACAAGAACCACGATTGCGATAGCGATCGCCTCACTGGAGGCAGCAATGAACGGTACGGGGAGCGTTTTCAGGAAAGGCTTTATGACTTCGACCGCTATGGTACCGCCGATGGCCGATGCGAGGCCGCCCGAAAGAGTCATGCCGATCTGGATCGTTGCGAGAAACCTGTCCGGGGACTCCCTGAGCCTGTTTAAGGCGCCGGCATTCTTATGTCCCTCATCGAGGAGCTGTTTGATGCGAGACCGTCTCATGGTTACTACCGCTATCTCTGCAGCGGCAAAGTAGCCGTTGAGAAGGATAAAGAGGGCTATGAGAAAGATATCGAGCCAGATATTCATAGAGCGAAACGCAGACGGGAAGCGTGACGACCCCGGTCCTCCCTGAACCGATGGTAAGGAAACCGGTCCTGCCGAGGTGACCGGAAAGTCCTCCGGCATGACTGCTCTGCAGGCATCACTACCTGGGGTACGAGACTTGCTCCAATTCCCTGCGGGTGACCGGATGATTCCATGAAAGCGGTTATCTGAAATCCCGGATGATACGTTCCGGAACCCGGTTTGTCACATCTATGAGATATGCCGCAGGTTTCATGGAATCTCTTTTATCTCTCCCAGTATGAGAAATATTATACCCGGAAATCGAGGCATTATTGCAAATTGTATCGCAAAGTCGGAACAACCGCAACAAAAGGCAGCCGCTGAAGGCAAGACTGTGTGAGAACCGCGGACGCTCTTTTTCGGTATCCAGCATTTTTGGAGGAGATCGAAATTATACTACCCTACGGGGTAGAAGAAATGCAACTCGTAAAAAGACTGGAAAAGTGAAAGATATCTTTGTTAAAATGTAAGCCGTCTTTTGGGAGGGATGACATGGAACTCAGAAACCGGGTCGCTTTGGTAACCGGAGCTGCGAGAGGTATCGGAAAAGCGATAGCAGAGGGGCTTGCCCGGATGGGCGCTGACGTTGTGATAGCCGATGTCAGCCCTGACGATGCGGGAAGAACCTCTGCCGAAATCGCGAAGATCGGTGTGAAATCTATCGCTGTAAAACTCGATGTCTCAAAGTCGGAGGAGGTGGTGAAGGCGTTCGAGGAAATCGTGAAGGTCTTTGGGAAATTGGACATCCTCGTGAATAATGCCGGGATAACGAGGGACGGCCTCTTACTGAGAATGAAGGAAGAAGACTGGGATGCCGTTATTCGCGTAAACCTGAAAGGGGTGTTCCTCTGTTCAAAAGAGGCGGTGAAACTCATGGCCAAGCAGCGGTTCGGCAGGATCGTTAATATAGCCTCGGTGGTTGCTTTTATGGGAAATCCGGGACAGGCTAACTATAGCGCTTCAAAGGCAGGCATCATAGGCTTGACAAAGACGATCGCAAAGGAATATGCAAGCAGGGGAATAACCGCCAACGCTGTTGCGCCGGGCTTCATAACCACCGCGATGACCGACGCCCTGCCTGAGACCGTGAAGGAGGAGATGAAGAAAGCGATCCCGCTGGGCCGCTTCGGGACGATCGATGACGTCGCAAATGCCGTTCTCTTCTTTGCCTCTCCCGACTCCGGGTATATCACCGGTCAGGTGATGCATGTGAATGGCGGGATGTATATGTGATTCATGGCTCGCATTCTGTATCCGATCCGAGATAGGCGATCAAAAATACATCATGGAGGTGTTGATAATGTTGGACGAGAAGGTTAAGGAGATTATCGCAAAGCAGCTCGGGGTAAATCCTTCCGAGGTTACCCCTGAGGCCTCTTTTGTTGAAGACCTAGGAGCAGATTCTCTCGACACCGTGGAGCTTGTTATGGCCTTTGAAGAGGCCTTCAATATCGAGATACCCGACGAGGACGCAGAGAAGATCACGAAGGTCAAGGACGCGATAGACTATATCAAGAATAAGCAGGCCTGACCCTCGCGGGGATCATGGGAAAAAGAAGAGTCGTCATAACCGGCATGGGATTGATTACCCCGCTCGGAATAGGGGTGGCGGACTCATGGGAGGCGCTTCTTAAGGGCAAGTCGGGAATCGGTACGATAACAACCTTTGATTCTTCCGACCTCCCTGTCCACATCGCAGGCGAAGTGAAGGGATTCGACCCCTCCCTTTACATTGAGCCGAAAGATATCAAGAAGATGGACAGGTTTATTCACTTTGCCGTGGCGACATCCACCATGGCGATGAAAGACTCAGGGCTGAAGATAACCGAGGATAACGCGGAACGTGTCGGCGTTATCATAGGTTCCGGCATGGGCGGCCTTCCCGCCATAGAACATTACCATAAGGTGTATCTCGAAAAGGGCCACCGGAAGATAACACCTTTTTTTATCCCCATGCTCATTATCAATCTCGCAGCGGGGCAGGTCTCGATTAAGTTCGGGGCGAAGGGCCCCAACAGCGCCGTGGCTACTGCCTGCGCTACGGGAAGCCATGCCATCGGCGACGCGATGAAGATCATTCAGAGGGATGATGCCGACGTGATGATCGCGGGAGGCACGGAGTCTGTAATCACCCAGATGGCGGTCGGAGGATTCGCCGTTATGAAGGCGTTGTCTACCCGGAACGACGAGCCCGAGCGGGCCAGCCGGCCTTTTGACAGAGACAGGGACGGATTTGTCATGGGCGAGGGGGCAGGGGTCTTGATACTGGAATCCCTTGACCATGCGAAGGCGAGGAAGGCGAAGATATATGGAGAAGTGGCTGGGTACGGCATGACGAGCGATGCATATCATATCACTTCGCCCGTGCCGGGCGGCGAAGGAGCAGCGGCGTGTATAGCAATGGCCCTGAAAGACGCGGGCGTTTCTCCGGATGCGGTGGATTACATCAATGCCCATGGTACGTCCACAAAGTACGGCGACGAAATCGAGACTGCCGCCATAAAGAAGATTTTCGGAGACTACGCGTATAGGCTCTGCGTCAGTTCCACAAAATCGATGACGGGCCACTTGCTCGGCGCTGCCGGGGGCGTCGAATCGATCATCAGTGTCATGAGCATTCATGACAATATCGTTCCGCCGACGATCAATCTCGAGAACCCTGATCCCGAATGCGACCTTGACTACGTTGCCTGCAATGCGCGGCAGCGGAACATCGATTATGCCTTGTCCAATTCTTTCGGCTTCGGTGGGACGAATGCCTGTCTCTTATTCAAGAGATTTAGAGAATCTTGAGAATAGGCTGGGCTACTCTTTTGAAACCAGGGAGATCCTTGTCGAGGCCCTGACCCACAAATCTTTCTATCACGAGAATCCCGATACAGCGGCATCATACAATGAGAGACTCGAGTTCCTCGGGGATTCGGTCCTCTCCCTCGTCATCGTCGAGCACCTGTTCGCTTATGAGCGGCAATTCACCGAATCGATGATGGCGAAGATGAAATCCTATCTCGTCAGGGATGCCTTCTTGTCGGAGATCGCTTCTGAGATATCCCTCGGCAGGTACGTGAGGCTCGGCAAAGGAGAGGAGGATACCGGGGGGAGGGCAAAGAAGTCGATTCTCGCCGACGCCCTCGAGGCGCTCTTCGGGGCTGTTTATCTCGACGGCGGATATGAAAACGCTCGGGGCCTGATACTGAAACTCTATGGCGCGCGGATACCCGTCGTGGTCGCCTCGGGTGACTATCACGATTACAAGACGGAGCTGCAGGAAGAGAGCCAGACCTCCTTCGGTGTCCTACCGGAATACCGGGTGATTCTGCAGGAAGGGGTAGAGCATCGCAAGACGTTTACGGTCGAAGTCTTCATCGCGGGAAGGAAGTTCGGAAAAGGACAGGGAAAGAGTAAGAAAGAGGCAGAAACCAGGGCCGCGAGAGAAGCGATGGCAAGGCTCGACGAGACCGTATGAGTAATTACGGTTCCCCCTTCCGTTCCGTCTCGAGCACGACGCAGGCAATCCCATACTCTTTCTCATGGCTCAAACTCAGGTGGGCATGGCGAACGGAATGTCCCCTCAGGAATATTTCGAACCTGCCGCTTCCTCTTATGAGCGGTTTCCCGCGGCTATCTTGAGACACCTCGATATCGGTCCATGGACTCGATTCCCGTGAGCCGATCGCCTTAACGAAGGCCTCCTTCGCTGCAAACCTTACGGAGAGGGAAGGATAAGGGTCTCTCTTCGTAAAACAATGGGCGATTTCGTCTTCGGTGAAGACCCTCCGTAAAAATCTCTCCCCCCATTTCTCCACCGCTTTGCGGAGTCTTTCGGTCCTAACCATGTCTATGCCGACGCCGAAGATCATGACGAAGCAGCCTTCAAAGGATAGCAACGGGTTGACGGTGAGCGGGCCAAGTCCGGCATGGCGGGAACTTTCAAAGGATGCCTTCTGAAAGAAACCTCCCGAGAGGTTTGAAGAACGATCCTGAGACTGCAGGGGGTGCGATAAGTAATAGAACCATCATCTCTCCTATAAGGATTCTGATACTGTCTGCCCTTGCAGCAGTTCCTTCATCTCCCTTACCGCTCGCTCCATTCCCACAAGAACGGCCCGGGAAATGATACTGTGACCGATGTAAAGTCCCCGCAGTTCCCTGATCTGAACAATGTCCTTCACATTCCCATAACTGAGTCCGTGGCCAGCGTTCACTGCAAGACCACTGTGGCGGGCTACCTTTACCGAATCAGCCACATTCAGCAGTTCTTTTTTCTTTTTTTCTCCCCTCGCGTTCGCGTAGTGCCCGGTATGAATTTCGACCATGTCGGCACCGATGTTCCTGGATATGTCTACGTCGAGGATGCCGGGATTGATAAACAAACTCACCGGGATACCTGCCCCGCGAATCCTCTTTATCGCCTCTGAAATATCTTCTTTTGCAGCGGCAACATCGAGACCGCCCTCGGTGGTGAGTTCCTGCCGCTTCTCCGGTACGAGGGTGACCATGTCCGGTTTTATCGAAAGGGCGATGCCGATCATCTCACCGGTGGCGGCCATCTCGAGATTGAGTTCGACAGGAACCATTTCCCTGAGGATCATCAGGTCCCTGTCTCTTATATGTCGCCTGTCTTCCCTTAGATGTACGGTAATCCCGTCCGCTCCGCCAAGGATTGCGAGGGTGGCAGCCATTGCGGGGTCCGGTTCCGCTCCCTTGCGGGCCTCTCTGATAGTTGCGACGTGGTCAACATTGACGCCGAGAATCATGAACGCCTCCTCTGCCTGCAGATCTTCCCCTATGCTAATACCACATCATCGCTTCGAAGTCCGGTGTCGGGACGGTGATCGTTATGTAGCCCCTCCAGGGGCAACGTTCGATCTCTTCATCTCCCTTGTGCAGGGAGAGAAAGAAGTTCAGTTCGTCGTGCTCTTTTGCCTTGATGTCCCGAAAGGGAAGGGCACATTCAAAGATATCGGCCACGGCGACATCCGCCGATCCACTCACGGCAATCCAGCCGCTTGCGGTCTTGGTCATGATCTTTGCCTCTCCGCCGTCTCTTAACGATGTCGTTACCTTATAGGGGAATGGTTTGATAATGAGTACCGAGAGTTCAGTATCTTCGGGAAAATCACTGAAGAATCGTTTCGGGTCGACCCGGATGAAGAGGGTGTCCTGATTGAACCCGTAGTAGACCCTGGAGAGGAGGCTTTCAGTCATATGCATGCTGCCGCCGGATTTGCCGACGTCTATGTGCGCACCCTGGTACCATTCGAAATAACTCGTCATGATGCCGTCTATCTTCGGGCTGATGAAGCCGCGTATCTCCGCTACGGGTGCAATCGCCCTTTCTTCTCTCAGGACCGGAACGAAGATTTGCGGCGGCACATCGCTTCCCGTCTCTCTATAGACCTTCATGAGATTCAGCCTGAAGAGTTCATCAAAATCTTCCGCCTGCTCGGTAGCATGGTCGTCTCCGTACCACCAGTTCCAGTCGCTCCCCTCCGCGACATACAGTGCCTTCCACGCCAGATCGAGGTTCTTTTCAGGGTTTCTCCTTTGAAATGCTTCGAGGTGTTCTCGCGTTTCCGTGAGATAATCCCATGCCGTGTTGTCTTCCTCGTGGCCGATCCAGACGGAAAAATTGCCATAGATCCATGAACCGGCACGAAGGTGGTCGAGTTTCCTTTCCCGCTTCGGGATCTCCAGAAATTCTGATATCGTCGTCGTCCTCAGAGTTTCGTGCTTCATGAGGTCGTCGTAGAGGTACCGGAAAAAGTCACGGCCGTCATTCCGATAATATTCCCATGCATTTTCTCCGTCGAGGATTATCGGAACGATATGTGGTTCGCCCGGGGGGAGGGAACCCCTGATGGCGAGAAGTCTGTTGACAAGGTCTGAAGCTGCACTCTTCGCTTCCCACCCTGAATACACGAAACCGATGAGGTCGGAGATCTTGTGGTCCCTGAATACGAGCGAGAGGCCGGAATGCGCATAGACCGAATAGAGGAGAGAAGGATTCAGGAGATTACCGGATGGACCCCTCAGACCTTCTCCGAGCGAACCCGAGAGGATGTCCTCATCCGTTGCAACCCATCGTAGCCCCTCAGACCTGATCGCCTTCACGACGTCTTCGCTCACCGAGCCTTCGGAAGGCCACATGCCGGACGGCCTGTGACCGAAAATCCGCTCAAAGTAATCGAGGGCCATCCGGATCTGCGCGCGTGCGTCCTCAGGATGAGAGAATCGCCGTTTCGGCAGGCGTATATCGGGAGTCGGTACCCTGGCCACGTCGGTGTCCCAGAGGAGCGGAAGGATCGGATGATAGAATGGTGAGGTGGATATCTCTATCTGACCCTTCGATGAAAGCTCACGGTATTTTGGGATGACCTTCCCGAGTATCGACAACTGATTTTCTAAGAGTCGCTCTTTCTCGTCTTCGGTGAAGTTCCTTCCCTTCGCAACGAGCTCACCGAGAAAGGGATCCTTGCTCCGGAAGAAGGGATCTATCCAGACGAGATTGAAGAGGACCTGGAGGTCGAGGAATTCATCCCCTGTGAAGTACCGAATGGTGCGGTGCAAGTCGCTTTTCGAAAATCTGAGGCCTCTCTTCAGGAGCAATTCATAGTATCGCGGAAAGGGCCTGACCATGGTATCCCAGTTGGCCAGAAAAAAGTTTTCCAAAAGGAATATCTTGTCCTCTTCGCTGAGATCTGCTGCCCTTTTTCGTGTCACGTCGAGGAAGCGGTCTCCCGCCCCGTTCCCGGTATAGTCACTGATCTGCTCCAGGAGGGAAGGCACGAGGTTGAAGGTCTGCTTTATCCCCGGATAATCATCGAGAATAGAGACCATGTCCAGGTAATCTTTAGTTCCGTGGAGCCTCACCCAGGGGAGGCGGTACAGACCTGTGAAGGGGTCTCTATAGTAAGGCTGGTGCATGTGCCAGAGAAACGCTATGTAGAGGGGACTATCGGTCATACGTGAAAATGTACTCGTCAGGCCGTGCCATCCCGAAATCTTCCCGCGCGTGTTTCTCTATGTAGAAGGGGTTCTCCCTGAGCAGCTTCACGTCTGATCTCAGGCGAATATTCTTCAGTTCTATATCCTTGTTCTCCCGTTCGAGCACGGCCTTCTTCTCTCTCAACTCCACATATCTGAGAAATCCGGCGTTGCCGAACACGAAGGTAACACCGAGATAGAGGAAGCTGAGGAGGATAATCGTCAAGAATATGAGTCTCCTCTTCCTGATCTCGGCCGTCACCTGCTTCCTGAGGAGATTATGCGTCGTCATGTTAATACATTATACAGCGCGCCTTCTCCTTTGTATAGTTCTAAAGGGATGGCATCAATCTGTCTCATGAGCTTCTTGTGGCTTGAGCGGCGATACCATATTGGGGAGCCGATTCGTCACGTGTGATGAGAATGCCTTGCGGACAGAACGGAAAAAATCATGGTAAGTACTGTCGTAAACTCGCCTCAATCCTTTCTCTTTCAACCGGTCTGTCAAGAAGCTCGGACCTGTTCGCGAGCTGCCTCAGGCAGGTCTCGACGAATATCCTGAAACTGTGGATCCTGTCCATGAGCCTTGCGACATTCCTCTCGCTGATATCCCTGTCGCGGAAGGCCAGCACCTTTTCAAAGAACGAACGGAACTCCTCGTAGTCGTCATGCCTGAGAAGGCGGAAGGTGAAACTCTCGAAGTAAAGCATGAAATTTCTCATCGCCCCGAATACCTGCAGCCTTTCCTTCTCAGACCTCTGTTTCTCCATGAGGACGAGGAATCTATGGAGAATGAGCGAGTCCTCTCTCAGGCGCAGCGACTGTTCGAGGTTCGTAACAAAGCTCTCGAATATCTCCTCACCGCCAACTTCGGACTTAAAGAGGCGGACGATCTGGAGGATACTCTGCTCTGAGAGGTTTCTCAGGATACCGTTACTGTTTTCCAGCTTTCCCTTGAGATGATGCGAGGATTTCCCCGTAAAGGGATCCTTCAGCTCCTGTTCGAAGACCCTCTTTGATTCGATCGAAAACTGATAGGCGATCGATTCAGAGAGGGCGGCCAGCCCTTTGTCGGAAACCCTGGAGGAAATGTTTTCCGCGTGTGCCATAAAGAGTGAGACCTCGGAACGAAGGAGGAGAATTATCATGAAAGATGCACTGAGAGAGCCGAGTTTGTTTGACTTGTCCGCGAACTTGAGATATCTCAGGAACTTGAAGAGGTAGAGGAGTTGCATGGAGACATATTTCTTCGTCTCCCTTTCCCTGATGGACCGTACCATCCTGGATACCTCACGGTTGTCGATGACGTCGAAGTCGGGATTGAGATCTTTCCTGAAGGGATTGAAATAGCTATTCTCCCTGAGGTTCTTCCCTGTTATTTCGCCGATATTGGCAAAGGTGAGATAGGGGATATGCTCCGACTTGAGGATGTCGCCGACGATCCCTTTCAGGTTAATGAAGGAATCATAGAGGAGGAGAAGACTCTTTTCCGGAATATCTTGGCTCATGAGTTCCTCGTGGAATGCATCCTTCCTCTTGTTGTGGAGATATTTTGTAACGGCAAACTTCTGGAACCAGTAAATCTTTCGCCTGCCTTCCGGTATTACGATTTCGAGAAGCCCGAGGACCCCCAGGATCACATCCTTTACTGTCGAGAGCTCGTCGAAGAAATTTCTCGTCGCGATCTCTCTCCTCGCGAAGGGTAGATTATCGATGTCGAAAAACCTGTCCAGGGCGCGGAGGAGGATATCAAGTTCGGAGAACGTCCCCCGGTGCTTTTCTTTTGAGGATGCTACCCAGTTGTCTGACGGAATATCTGCGGTCATTATCGCGGTATCTTCGGGTCACTTCTTCAGGACATGGATGGCCTCACCGTGGACATCCTCTGCAGCCTCCCGGATCCCTTCCGACAGGGTAGGGTGGGCATGGACCATCCCGGCAATGTCCTTAGCCTTCAGGCCCGCCTTCATCGCGAGGGCCGCTTCATGGATGAGATCGGAAGCGTGGGCTCCGATGATGTGAGCTCCGATTATCCTGTCGGTCTCCGCATCGGCGATAATCTTGAAGAAACCGGAAATTTCACCGATCACATGTGCCTTGCCGAGTCCCCGGTATTCGAAATGACCTGTTCTGATCTTCATGCCCTTCTCTACCGCCTCATGCTCCCGGACCCCCACCGACGCTATCTCAGGTGATGTGAAGATTGCTGAGGGTATGACGGAGTAATCTATTTTGGCCTCAATGCCGCAGGCATTGGACGCGGCTACCATCCCCTCCTGCGACGCCTTATGGGCGAGGAGCATACCTCCGACGACGTCGCCTACGGCAAAGATGTTTCTGACCCTCGTCTCCATGCGTTCATCAACAATGATTTCTCCCCTCCTGCCCGTTTCCACACCGATTCCCTCAAGCCCAATGCCTTCACTGTTGAGGGATCGCCCGATTGAAACGAGGATCTTCTCAGTCGCGATCTCGCTTCCGTCAGCGAGGAAGGCATGCAATCCGTCGGCCCGCTCTTCGAACTTCGCTACGCTCAGGCCCGTTAGGAGTCTGATTTTCTTCTTCTTAAACTCTCTTTCCAGGGTTTCTGAGATTTCGACATCCTCTGTTGCCACGGCCCGCGGGAGCATCTCGACCATGATAACGTCCGTTCCAAGTTCACGAAAGATGCAGGCGAATTCGGAGCCGATGACCCCCGCGCCGATGATCAGCATGCTCTTCGGTATCTCCTGCATCGCGACCGCATCGTCACTGGAGAGGATTCTTCTCCCGTCGAAGGGAAAGTCCGCCATCGGCGCCGGCCTCGACCCTGTCGCGATGATTACCTTGTCCGCTCCGACCGTTTCTCTTGTCCCCGCTTTTCTCTCCACCGCAATCTCTCCGGGACTCAACAGGGTGCCGGTCCCTTCGATAAGGGTAATACCCCAGCTCTTGAAGAGCGATCTGATTCCCCTGATCTGGATAGAGACAACCTTGTTTTTTCTCTCCATGATCTTCGGAAGGTTAGGGGAAACCGAGCCTTCGAGGTCAATTCCGTAGTCTGTGAGGTATCTGGCCTTATGGAGGATATCCGTCGAGGTTATGATCGTTTTGGTAGGGATGCAGCCCAGGTTCAGGCAGGTGCCGCCGACTTCATCTTTTTCGACGACCGTGACCTGTGCGCCCAGCTGCGCCGCCTTGAGGGCAGCCGTATACCCGCCCGGGCCTCCACCGAGGACGACGACCCTCACTTCGCCTCTTCTTCAAGGTATCTCGTGTATTCGGAGGCGTCCATGAGATCGTTCAACTCGGACTCATCCTCCATCTCAATCACGGCAATCCAGCCCTTTCCGTACGGTTCCTCGTTTATGATCTCCGGAGATTCTGACAGTTCCTCATTGACTTCGACGATAGGACCGCTTACGGGCGATATGACGGAGGACGTCGCCTTCGTGGATTCAATCTCGGATATCTCACTGTTCGCCTCTACCGTTGTGTCGACTTCCGGAAGATCTATGTAAACGATGTCACCGAGGGCTTCCTGGGCGTGATCGGTTATCCCGATGGTAGCTTTCCCGCCTTTCACTCGCACCCATGTGTGCTCCTTGTGATATTTGAGATTGTCTGGATTCATGCCGTCCTCCTTATTTCATTCAGTCCGTGAATTTCTATCATAGTTCTTAGCCTTTGTCAAGGTCTTAGAGCGAGAGGGATTCAGCCATTATCCTGAGTGCTTTCAGCCTTGCGAGGGCTGACTTTGGCGTGAGTTGCGACAGATCGATATTCATGATCTCCCTCATGAGGGGGTTTTCCTCAGACTCGAAGAGGTCCATTTGGCGGTGTCCCGGAGAGAAATGCCTCAGGAGGACCCCTGTCTTGCCCGTCTTTGCGATCTCGTTCTTCTCGAAGGATGAGAGGACGTCCTTTGCCCTTCCGATCACCGTTTCCGGAAGACCTGCAAGTCTGGCGACATGGATTCCATAGCTCTTGTCCGCAGGGCCGGGCATGATTTTTCTCAGGAAGATTATCTCGTCCCCCCACTCCTTGACGGATATATTGAAGTTCTTTACCCCGTCGAGCGCCATGCTCAGTTCGGTCAGTTCGTTATAGTGAGTGGCGAAGAGGGTCCTCGCCAGGATCTCTCTGAAGATATATTCGGCTACGGCCCATGCGATGCTGATCCCGTCGAAGGTGCTTGTCCCCCTTCCTATCTCATCGAGGATAATCAGACTCCTTCCTGTGGCGTTATTAAGGATGTTTGCGGTCTCTATCATCTCGACCATGAATGTGCTCTGGCCCTTTGCGATGAAGTCCGAGGCGCCTATCCTCGTAAAAATCCTGTCGACGAGACCGATTCTTGCTTCCGTCGCAGGCACGAAACTTCCTAACTGGGCCATGAGGACGATGAGGGCCGTCTGCCGCATAAACGTAGATTTCCCTGCCATGTTCGGACCGGTGATGATGAGCAGCCTCTCGTCCTCGCCATTGAGGACGGCGTTATTGGGGATGAATTGATCGCCGGACAGCCGTTCGAGAACGGGGTGCCTACCTTCGGTGATTTCTATGACCGTGCTTTCATCAACAGTCGGTTTGCAATAGGAGTGTCTTCTTGCGACGATCGCGAGAGATGTGAGAAAATCCACTCTTGCTACGGCACGCGCGGCAGCGGTGAGCCCCGGGTTCTCGGAAAAGACCTTTTCGAGGAGCGACTGAAAAAGACCGTATTCAAGATTCTTCAACCGCTCCTCTGAGCCGAGCACCTTCGATTCATATTCCTTGAGCTCGGGGATGATGAAACGCTCGCCGTTGACAAGGGTCTGTTTCCTCACGTAGTAGTCCGGAACGAGATCGAGGTTAGCCTTCGTTATTTCGATGTAGTAGCCATAAATTTTGTTGTAGCCGACCTTAAGAGACGCTATGCCGGTCTTCTGCCGTTCGCTTGTTTCGAGGCCGGTAATAAAATCCTTGCCGCTCGTCGAAACTTTCCTCAGTTCATCAACTTCGGTACTGTAACCGTCCCTGATGATGCCTCCGTCTCTCAACCCGAGCGGCGGGCTATCAACGATGCTGGAATCGATAAGGGCCTTCAGTGAGGAGAAGTCGGCTATCTCTTCGCCTATACTCCTGAGATACCCGTTCTCCTGAGCAAGGAGCATGGTCTTTATCGCGGGGAGATGGGAGAGCGATGTCTTCATGGCGATAAGGTCCCTCGGGTTTGCCGTTTTGGCGCCTACCCGCGAGGCCAGCCTCTCCAGGTCCTGAACCTTTCTCAGGTTGTTTCGCAGTCTCTCGATAACCTCGTAATCGTCGATGAGGGACCAGACCGCGCCTTGACGGTTCTCTATCTCACCGATGTCGACGAGAGGTCTGAGAATGGCACTCCGGAGGTGGCGACCGCCCATAGGGGTGAGGGTCTCGTCCATTACCGCAAGGAGCGTGCCCTCCGTTCCCCCCTTCAGGTTCCGTATCAGCTCGAGGTTCCTCTGTGTCGCTGCATCGAGGAACATATATGAGCCTTGCGTGAGGGGCGAGATCTTCTTGAACCTGACGGCTTCCTTCAGCGTCTCTTCGATGTATGCTATGAGGGCGCCTGCGGCAGATATGGCGATAGTCATCCCTTCGCAGCCGAAACCTTCAAGGGAAGACACCCTGAAGTGCTTGAGAAGAACCCTGTATGCCTCTGCAAAGTCGAAGAACCAGTCTTCAAGAGGTGAGGCGTAAAAGTCTCCAAAGACTTCAGAATAGTGAAGGTCATTTTTCAGGCTCGCGGGATAGAGGACCTCCTTCGGTTCAAACCGTGACAGTTCGTCTTCTATAGGCCTTTCGGTCTCATAAACCGAGAACTCGCCCGTCGAAACATCGGCTAGGGCCACACCGTGTTTCTTTCCGTCGGGCAGGAAACAGAGGAGGTAGTTGTTTTCCTTCGGGTTCTCGGGCGTATGGGTGCCGGGAGTGATGACCTTCACCACGTCTCGTTGCACGATGCCTTTCGCCTCTTTCGCATCCTCCATCTGCTCGCATATCGCCACCTTATGACCTGCCTTGATGAGCCGGCCGATGTATGACTCGGCAGCAAAATAGGGGATGCCGCACATCGGCAGGGGATCCTCTTTTGTCTTGTCGCGCGAGGTGAGTGCGATCTGAAGAATCCTTGATGCAACCCGCGCATCTTCGCCGAACATCTCATAGAAATCGCCGAGACGGAACAGGAGAATTGCATCGCCGTGCTTCTCCTTGATGGTCGCGTATTGTTTCATGAGGGGTGTCAATTCGGACATAGGATATTAAATACCATGGGGCATCGAAAGTTCAATATCTCCCTCTGCGCTGCAAGACTCTCGAGGGGAAAGAGTCCAAAGACATTCTGCTATAATGGTATCAGGGTCACTTGTCGTTACCTTTATGGTGTATGCAATCTTGGACCGGGAGGTGAAGAAGCAGTCCCTCTCGTCGGACGGCGCTCCCGTGCAGAAGAAACTCGCGAAGAACGTTTTCAGGGATTTCCTTTCGAGTCCTGACAGGCTGCGGCAAGGGCTCATAAAGCCGTTCTCTCTCTTTTTTCAGGCGGAGGCCTCAAGCAGCATCCTTCTCCTGTGCTCCACCGCGGCAGCCTTGCTTTGGGCAAATTCCCCTTATGCCGCCTCCTATCACCATTTCTGGGATTCCGAATTATCGATTGCGTTTGGCAGGTATGCGGTAATAAAGAGCCTCCGCGAGTGGATCAACGAGGGGCTCATGGCGATATTCTTCTTTATCGTTGGGCTCGAGATTAAACGCGAAGTCTGCGCCGGCGAACTTGCTTCTCCGAAGAGGGCCTTCCTGCCCGTCGGCGCTGCTTTCGG
>DASPUT010000222.1 GCA_035622735.1 Thermodesulfovibrionales bacterium
CCTGAAGAAGAAGGTCCTCTGCCACATCGCGAATAGTGCCGCAGTGCTCTCCTCCTCCGATGCAGGCCTCGATGCCGTGAGGCCGGGGCTTATGCTCTATGGCTATTCGCCGTGCGGGGCGGGGGTTCACCGGACCGCGAATCTCAAACCGGTGATGCGGGTAAGGACGAGAATCCTCACCATCAGGAGATTCCGCAGGGGAACGCCGGTGAGTTACGGGGGAACATTCGTTACGGAAAGGGAGAGCCTCATTGCGGTCTTGCCTATCGGGTATGCGGATGGTTACGGCAGGGCCCTGTCCAATAACGCTGATGTGCTCATCAGGGGGAAGAGGGCCCCTGTGGTCGGAAGGGTTTGCATGGACCTGACGATGGCTGATGTCACGGAAGTTGAAGGCGTGAAAGAGGATGACGAAGTTATACTCCTCGGAAGTCAGGGCGGCGCGGAGATCACCGCTCACGAGGTTGCCGCGGAGGCGGGGACGATCTCGTACGAAGTCCTCACCTCGCTCGGGAGCAGGTCGAAAAGGATATTCAAAGGAGCGGCTAAGGGTATCTGAAGCAGAAGTCGCGCAAGATGAGCAGCAAGATCTCCCTGTGAGCCATAGCCTCAAGGCGGGGAAATGAGCTGCCTTCTCCGGTTAACCCTTCATCGAAATTTCTCGAGGGCTATGGTGCGAGGTATTCCCCGATTTCATGCCAAGGGGGAAATAGAGAGAGAATAGCGAGCCCTTGCCGACCGTACTCTCGACGGTAACAAAGCCCCCGTGGTCCTCCATAATCTTCTTCGTGATCGGCAGGCCCAACCCGACCCCCTTCTTGGCGATCTTCGTCGTGAAGAAGGGCTCAAATATCCTGTCCAAAGTTTCATCGGGAATGCCGCCGCCGGAATCTCCTATCCCGACGACCACGTGGGGAACTTCCTTGACCGATGCGAGTGATGTCGTGATCGTCAGAGTTCCGCCGTCCTGCATCGAGTCAAGGGCATTCGAGACGAGGTTTATGATCGCCTCCTTTACCTGGTCTTTATCGATCCTCGCTTCAGGTACGTTGCCAAATGATTTTTGGATGTTTATGGCACGTTCGCGGAAGATCTCTCCATAGATCATCAAGACGTCGCCGATGACCTCTTCAATTCGGTGTCCCTCCATCCGGGGAACCGCTACCCGGGCATAGGTGAGGACGTCTTTCAGGATACGCTCGAGGCTGTCCACTTCAGAGACGATGGAATCTGCATATTCCCGCTCCTTCGTACCCTCGGAGATCCTTTTCTGGAGCCTCCGCGCAAACCCCCCAACGGATGTGAGCGGATTCCTTATCTCATGGGCGACGTTCGCGGATATCCGTCCCAAGGCAGCCAGTTTTTCGTTCTGGGCGAGTTCTTCCCTGAGGCGGAGTTTTTCAGACTCGGCGAGACGGCGCTCGATTACGCCGGCAAGCGTGTTCGCTACCGCGGTAAGAAATTCCTCCTCGTCAACGGCCCTCTCATGCCCTTCGTTAACATACACACTGATGAGACCGAGTGCTCTTCCGCCGGAAGCGATCGGCACACAATAGTGACCGTGAGGGAACATTCCCTCAAACCGGATCTCGTGGCGATCGTCGACGCAGTCTGCGAAGAGAACCTCGCAGGTCGATGCGGACCGTCCGCAGAGGCATTTGTCGAAGGGCACCTTCCTGCAGACGGTCTGTTCCTGTTCCGTCATCCCTCTTTCCGCTTTCAGAACCAGTTCCCTTGAGCTGTCCTCCACAAGGAAGATCGAACCCTTTGACCGGAGCGCGAGGTGCGGTACCGAGAGGATGAGATCGAGGGCACGGTTCATCTGCTCATCAAGCGAAATCGGTTCGAGGGAGATCTTCAGCACGGTGCTTATCACCCTCTGGATGTGGTAATTCCGCTCGATTTTCTCCTGCACTTTAGTCCGTTCCGTAATGTCCCGTATCGCACCCGTGACGAGCAGTCCCTCGTCTGTCCGCAAGGGGCTCAGACTGATGTCGGCCTGGAATTCGGTGCCGTCTTTTCTCAGGGCGTATATCTTGAGGTTCGAACCCATCATGCGAACTCTCGGGTTCGAGAAATAATCGGCGATGAGCTTTTTGTGGCGGCTGCGGAATCTTTCGGGAATGAGCGTATGGATATCTCTTCCGGTCAGCTCCTCCTGGGTGTAGCCGAAGAGTTTTTCCATCTGCGCATTCACGAGGACGATCTCGAAGTTGCCGTCGACGAAGATCATCGCGTCGGGGGCGGCCTCGAGAAGTTTCTCATATCTCTCCTGCACGCTTCTGAATTCGCCCCTGCATTCTTCGAGCTTTTCGAGTCTCGTCCGCATCTCCGCCAGTTCCCGGACAAGCTCTTCTTTCGCCTTATATGGTTCTTCCACGCCTTTTGTCTCCACGTGCATCAGCCTTCGCGGATTTTCCCGACCAGGACAGAGCAGAGCGAATGGCCGAGCACCCGCCTCGATACGCTCCCGAGCACTCCCTTGAGTCCCCTTAGCCCCCGTGAACCCACCGCGATCAGGTCTCCCTTCATGTTCTCCGCCTCACGAAGTATCTCCATGGAGGGGTCTCCTTGAACCGTTATCACTGTCAGCCTCGGAAATTTTCTTCCCAGGAGGGTGCGGGCCTGTTCGACAATCCTCTCTGATTCTTCACTCTTCTTTTTTAGTGTCCGAGCGATGTCTTCCTTCAACGCATCGTTGACCTCGATAGCAAACCGCTCGGGTATATCGGAAAGCGCCGGAGGCTCAACGTGCATCACCGTTAATTCCGTATTGTCGGGGAAGGGGAGGGAAGCGAGGAGCTTCGCCGTTGCCTGGGAGGACTCAGAATTGTCTGTCGGGAAGAGGATCTTTATCGGTCCCCGGTCCCTTTTTCGGAAAGGTTTCGTTATGAGGACGGGTCTCGGCGAATTGATGGCAACCGACCTCGTGACACTTCCGAGGAAGACGGACTTGATCCCCTTGAGCCCCCTTGCCCCCATGACGATGATGTCCGCCTGGGAATCTTCCGCGATTTTCATGATGGTCGCGTCGGGAACTCCTTCCTCTTCGATGATGCCGACCTTTGCCCGGACCTTCTTGAGGACATTCACCGACGCCTTGAGGATCTTCGGCGCCACACGCTTCATCGCCTGCATGATCTTCAGGCGATAATCATCGTCATAGGGTATTTCCGAGATGACATGGAGGACGATGATCTCGTCATCAGGAGAAAATTGAAGGCGTGTCAGAAATTGTGCTGCGCCTTCCGCTGACTCCGAACCATCCGTTGCCAATAAGAGTTTCATGGTTTTCGCCTCTTTGGTTCTTCTTCTCCCCTCGGTCCCGGGGCCTTTCTCTAGACATTATATCATTCCGTCACCGGGTTAGCATGAGGAATCACGTCGATGACGACGGTTGGGACATCCGGTCTACGCGAGTCGGCTGATTTGTCTACACGATGGGATCTATCATGTGGCGCGGACCTTTGTGACGGATTTTCCTCCGCGGTATTTGTTCAGATAATCCTTTCTTTCCTTCTCTCCAAACCTCTCGATCGCATATCTCAGCATGGTCCTCGGCATCTCATGACAGTGTCTTTCGAGGAACTCTTTTTCCTTTTCCCGGTCCCTTTTGCCGACTTCACGCAGCATCCAGCCGACCGCTTTATGGATGAGGTCATGTCCGTCCCTGAGGAGCAGTTCGGCAATGCGCAGGGTATCACCGAAGTCATTATCTTTTATGAATGCGAATGTCGCCATGATAGCTATCCTCCTCTCCCACAGGTCGGTCGAGCGGGCTAGTTTCACTAAGACCGACCGGTCCCTGTCGGTCAGGTAGTCACCGAGTATGGGACCTGCGGATGCGTCGACGAGGTCCCAGTTGTTTATCCTTTTCGTATTTCTGAGATAGAAATTGAGGATCTCCTCTTTCCCCACGCGATCAGATCTTCTGTATTGTGTTATGAGAATGAAGAGTGAAACAAGTCTCTCCTCGTGCGCTTTGCTCCAAAGCAGTTTCCCGATGTCCTCTAGGGAGAGGTCAGGGTACATCTTCGCAAGCCGCCGCTGTTGAGGAACCGTTATCCCGAGGAATACGTCACCCTCGCCGTACTCGCCCTTTCCCGTTTTGAAAAAACGCGAAAGTATTCGAGCCCTCTCGGGGTCTGCGAGCTTCCGCAGGTCTTCTTTCAGGTTCCTTACCATGAGGCCTCATTTCAGATGATATTCCACGACATCACGGTCATGGAGGATATAATCCTTCTGAACCCTCTGTCCGTCGAACCTTGTCGATCCCCAAACACAGGAGTAATTGAGATTCTCCCGAAAGTCCCTGTGGATCAGCTCCGCAAGGTCGACGACAGAGGAGCCGAGGGGGAGGACAAAGGGCCGGTCCCGGTCAGGTTCCTTGCCGGGTTCCTTCGAGTAGACCCTGATGATACGGGAATTCTCAAAAACGGCCCTCCTCAATTCTTCGATACCCTCTTTTCGCATCGTCGAGATGCCTATGACGGGAAGGATGGCCCCGTATCTTTCTTTCAACAGCTTCAGTCTCTCCCCTGAATCCGGCAGGTCGCACTTGTTCGCCGCAAGAATGACCTGCTTCTGCTCAAGGCGCTCTCCGCCTCTCTTCTTCTCATTTTTTCTTATGAGTACGATCTTCCATTCCGCCAACAACTCGATGAGGAGTTCGCCCTGTATGCCCGGATCTTCTGAGAGATCGATGACGAGCAGGATGAGGTCTGCGTTCCTCACGATAGCCGAAACCCAGCCGTCGGTCGACTCATTCCCGACGGGTGGAAGGTCAACG
>DASPUT010000223.1 GCA_035622735.1 Thermodesulfovibrionales bacterium
CTCTGCAACTTCCAGAAGATTTTAAAGAAAGCAAGCTCGGGAATTTATCATTCTCGCCAGATACCATCGACCCGATCGAGGGCTCTTTCTGCAAGACATCGGGGACTACAGATGGACTCCTTAGCTTCCCTCCTGCATCAATATCTCCAGCAACCTGTCCAGCTCATCATGGGAATAGTACTCGATCTCTATCTTCCCCCTCTTGCCTTTATGGAAGATGCGGACTTTCGTGCCGAGGTGGCGGATGAGCCTCTCTTCGAGGGATTCTATCTGGGCGTCTTTTCTCTTCGGGCGGGACCTCTTTCTTGCTTCGCTGCTCCATTTCTTGGCGAGGGCCTCTGTTTCCCTGACGCTTAACCCCTTGTGGATTATCCTTCTCGCTGCCTCCAACTGGTTTGTCTTCCCTTCGATCGAGAGAATCGCCCTGGCGTGACCCATACTCAGGGAGCCGTCATTGATGAAGGTCTTTATCTCCTCGGGAAGTTTAAGGAGCCTGAGATAATTTGCGACTGTTGCCCTCTCTTTCCCGACCTTCGCAGAAAGCTCTTCCTGGGTAAGGTTAAAGTCCCTCATCAGCCTATGGAATGCCTCTGCCGTCTCAACGGGGTTCAGGTCCTCCCTCTGGATGTTCTCAATCAGCGCTATTTCGAGGGAATCCGCAGAGGCGACATCCCGTATCATCGCTGGTATCTTCTTGAGCCCGGCAAGAGAGGCCGCCCTCCAGCGTCTCTCGCCGGCAATGATCCTGAAGGTCCCGTCGCCTGTCCGTGAGACGATCACCGGCTGCAAGACCCCCCGTTCTTTTATCGATACCGCCAGTTCCTGCAGTGCCGACCCCTTGAAGACCTTCCTCGGCTGCTGCTCTCCGGGGATGATGCGGTTGATGTCAATATTGATAATCTCTTCCGCCTTTTCAGGGAGAAGGGACTCAAGCCCCTTTCCTAACGCCGTTTTCATTGAGGATCTCCTTTGCTAGGGAAAGATAACTCTGCGCTCCACTGGAGCGGATGTCATAGAGCATAGCCGGCTTCCCATGGCTCGGCGCCTCGCCGAGCGTGACGTTCCGGGGAATGACCGTTTGAAAGACCTTGTCCCCGAAATGTCTCCTCACCTCATCGGCGACCTGGTGAGAGAGGCTGTTTCTCGTGTCGAACATCGTGAGAAGGATGCCTTTTATTTCCAGGGAGGGATTAAATGAATTCCTCACGCGGTGAAGGGTCTTCGTGAGAAGGCTGAGACCCTCAAGGGCATAGTATTCGCACTGTACCGGAACGATAACGGAATCCGCTGCAACGAGGGCATTCAGAGAGAGCAGACCCAGGGAAGGAGGGCAGTCTATCAGGATAAAGCGGTATTCTCGCCTCGTCTTTGCCATGATCTGTGAGAGGATGCCCTCCCTGCCTTCCCTTCCGACCAGTTCGATATCAACGCCGAGGAGATCTACCGTAGAGGGCATGATATACAGGTGTTCGACATCTGTCGGTATTATCGCTTCATGATACTCACATCTCCCGGCATAGACATCATAGAGGCTGTTCCCTACCTCTTCACGGTTCACCCCCAGGCCGCTCGTAGAGTTGCCCTGGGGGTCCGTATCAACGATGAGTACCTCTTCTTCGGCCAGGGCAAGGGAGGCCCCGAGATTGATCGCCGTCGTTGTCTTGCCGACCCCACCTTTTTGGTTGACGATCGCGATGGCGCTGCCCATGACGATAATTCTATCAGAGGCTGAGGCGGCAGGGCAAGGTAAAGGAGACGGGTTGTTCCACGTGAAACAAAAAGTGTTTCGCTCTCAGTTCTTGCCGTAAGGACCGTTATGGGGACAGCCGGAGTCATCGGTCTTTACGGGACACTGAATGCCTGACAGGGATGGCAGAGGAAAGTGGCATATCCAGAGCGTAAGATCGGGTCTCTTGTCCGTCGGGATCCCCTTGCTTATCCTCTCGATCACCCTCTTCTCAAGATGGAAGCAGGATGTCTCCCCTGATAAGAAATGAACATTCATACCTACATATTTTACATTATAGGGCTCCAAGAAGTCTCATGCACAAGGGTAGAAGCAGACTCACCAGAAGGCGCAATAGGCAAAATAAAGATTCCATGGGTAATTAACTGTTTTGAAAAGCCCTTCTAGCCTTACCCGTTTCCGTCAAACCCTGTTCCACGTGGAACAAGTCCCCAAACGTTCAGTCTTTCTTTCCTGAACTCGATGTATCCAGTTCGAGGTGAAGCCGGTGGAGGAAACGGTGTATCACCGGAGCGAAGAGGACCGCGGCGATGGTAAGAAAGGCCACGCCGCTATAGAGCGCATAAAAGGTGGCGAAGAGTTTCCCGGGGGTGGTATGCAGCTCGTTGACAGGACCCATCCCGGTCAGGATCATGGACGCGTTTAGGGTGGCGTCAAGCCATGAAAGACTCTCAGTGTAATGATACCCGGAGGCTCCGAGGACGAGTGACAGGAAAACAAAGATGAAGGCTATAGAAACGCTGCGGACAAGTCGCCGCAAAAAAGCGGAAAAGGGAATCAGCGGTTCTCTATGGTTCTCAAACATGATGTCCTTGTCCTTATCAATGCGTCAGGCGGTCAGCGGCAACCCAGATGAACGTCATTTCCGCTCTTTGGTCGGCCGCATCGGAGGCCCGACCGAGAATCCTTCATGACGAAAGGTGCCGACAGTCCGAAACGACAAGAAAGCCTCCTTGTTTACCATCTGCAGTCAGGCCGCTAACGGCTCAGGGTGCAAAACACGACAGATTACTTGTTGACGACTTTAATAAGCTTCTTATCGTCGGACGTCTTGAAAACGCAGGTTGAAGACCTGCCGCTTCCAGCCGTTCCGTACATGTACCCTATATCGATGCCGGCATCAGCTACCTTTTTCGAAATCTTCTGCAACTCTCCCGACTTGTCCGGCATCTCTAGTTCGACCACATCATCCTCTTCGATCTTGACTCGCAGCTTGGTGAGCGCCTTCTTCGCCTTGGCGTTGCTGTCCGCTATCAGCATGAAATAGGCTGTTTCATCGATGGTATACGCGCATATCGATGTGATATTAACCTTTGCCCCGGCAATCAGCGTCGTGATTTCCGAGAGCGCCCCCGCCCGGTCCTGCATGCTGAAACTTAGCTGCCTCGCCTTTCTTGCCTTTACCATGCCCCTGCCTCCTCAATGATTATTCATGTTTCATTTTACCGAAGGGCTTTGAAAAGTCAAGGAACTTTCTCTCTCAACCATCCGCAGAAGGCCACTTACAGGGTTTTCTTAACTATTTCACCGATCTGCTCTCTGAATTTCCGTGCCCCGGCATTTGCGGGGTGTCTCACGGTATAAGCGTCCATCCCCTTTTTCGCGATGGCGCCGGCAGCTATTTTCCCTATGGCAATGATTATCCTTCCTGGGAGGAGCCTCAGAAGCCGCTCGAGAGGGGGAGATCCATATCCCAGTTCGATCCCGTTCGGCCTGCGGTTGCTGAGCATGCCTTTCTTTGCATCGAAGGGATGCCAGGGGAAAGCGTTCCACAATACAAAATCACCCGGCTTAAGACCTGCTCGCAAGAGCGTCCCCCACACTATGGTTGCGGTGGGTTCCGCAAACCCCTTCGGCATTATCTCGGGCCTGCTGGTACGCTGCGGTCCAAGACCGGGCAGAACGTCATGCGGGCAAATGCCCACTCCCTCCAGATATCCGAGAAGGATGCGCTCGGAAGTCATCGCTATACCGCTGAAATGCCCCCCTTGATATCCGATCGCCTCGCCGATAAGCAGATATCGGGCTGTCTTCAATCTCGTTTCGAGATAGTGCCTGAGCTGCCTTGTGCGAATCCACGGCGTGCGGGGACCCAGGTCGTTTTCACGGTCCACGTCCCTCCAGGGATTAAAGACGTTCTCGCTAGGAGACGAGCGTTGCAGGAGAGAGAGGAGATCTTCAATTTTCCCTCTCGTCATCCCTCCTCACGAAGGCCTTTCAGGATTCTCCCGCCCTGAAACGATCTGCGAACGCAACTGAGAATGAACCTCAAGACTTAGTCTGAAATCCCGGACACCCTTCAAATCCCCTACACCCAGCCTTTCTCAGACGGCAGTCGGCATTGATGCAAAGGTTCGGGCCTTCCGGTGTCACCCGTTGCCGGGGATTCGAACGATGCGGTGACGGGGCGGGCGACGGCGGTCTCTTTCTTGTAATTATTACTAAGTGTCGTTTCATGGCGGAAAGAGGCAATATTAGGCTCATTATCTCATGCTCCGGGATTCCTTCCTTCGTTGCCTTCACCTCTTCATACAGCCTCGGTCCCTTGCTCATGATAAGACTTCCGCCTTCTCTCACAAACGGACCTGCCTTCTTCGAAAAATCCGGTATCGAGAAAAGGGCCCGAGTCATCGCCACATCCACAAGGAGAGGCTCCAGGTCCTCAATTCTCTTCTCGATTATCTCAACGCCGCTGAGGCAAAGAGTTCCGGCGATATGCCTGAGGAAATTCGCCTTCTTCCACGATGGCTCCAGAAGATAGAGGCCGATCTCGGGACGCATGATTTTCAGGGGTATTCCCGGAAATCCCGCGCCGCTCCCGACATCGAGCACGCTGATCTCGCCCGGGGGCAGAGCCCTCAGATAGAGGAGTGAATCGAGGAAGTGTTTAATCACGATATCTTCATCGGTCTTCAGCGACGTGAGATTATATGCCTTGTTCCATTTCTTGAGTTCCGTGAGGTATGCAGAGAAGAGCCGCACCTGGTCCGGCGTGAAGGGCAGAGAGAGCTCCCTTAACCCCTTCACGATGAGTGAGTCTTGAGATGCCACGCTATTCCGCATTGATCTCATTCACTGCCGAACTCGCCGGGCACTATCGGCCCGTCTATAGTGCCTTACGCCGCCCCTTCTCTATCGCAATCAAAAGAAGTGACACTGCCGCAGGCGTGACCCCCGGGATCCTGCTCGCTTGGCCGATGTTTGCCGGCCTCACATCTTCGAGCTTCAGGATTATCTCCTTTGAGAGTCCGCTGATTGATGCAAAATTGAACCCATGTGGTATCCTCCTGTCGTCCATCCGCTTCAGTTTCCTCGCCATCTCCGTCTGCTGGAGGATGTACCCGCGATACTTAATTTCCGTCTCGACTTCCCTGCCGATATCTGCCGTCAAGGCGGGCTCCGGAGGGGAAACCTTCCTGATGAGTTCGTAGGTTACTTCCGGACGCTTCAAGAGCTGCCCGAGCGTGGTATCTTCCCTGAGGGTGGTGGTACCTAAGGCGGATAGCACCTCATTTACCTGTGGCGGTTTTATGCGAGTTTTCTCGATACGCGCTATCTCTCCCTGAAGGAGCATCTTCTTCTCTCTGAAGCGCCCATATGTCACGGCGTCGAGGAGACCGATTTCATGGCCTTTTTCCATGAGACGTATGTCGGCGTTGCCGTGTCGCAGGAGAAGCCTGTATTCGGCGCGTGACGTAAACATCCGGTAAGGCTCTTGTGTTCCCTTTGTCACCAGGTCGTCGATGAGAACCCCTATGTAAGCCTCATGCCTTCCGAGAACCAGAGGATCACGACCGAGCAGTTTCAAGGCGGCATTGATTCCTGCAATCAGTCCCTGCGCCGCGGCCTCTTCATATCCCGATGTACCGTTTATCTGGCCCGCAAGAAAGAGCCCCTCCACCTGCCTTGTTTCGAGGTTGTGTTTCAACTGGTGCGGATAAACGAAATCATACTCGATAGCGTAGGCAGGCCGCATTATCTCCGCGTCTTCGAGCCCCCGGATGGTCCTTACGAGCCTCTCCTGGACATCGTAGGGAAGACTGGTGGAGATGCCGTTCGCATAGTACTCTGTCGTCTCGAGGCCTTCCGGTTCAAGGAAGACCTGGTGCCTCTCCCGATCGAAGAACCTCACGACCTTATCCTCAATGGACGGACAGTATCGTGGACCGATAGACTTTATCCTGCCACTGTAAAGAGGTGAGCGGTCGAGACTTTCCCGTATTATCCTGTGAGTCTCACTATTGGTATACGTCACATAACAGGGGAGTTGGGGGTTCATGATCCTCTCCGTGGTGAAGGAGAAAGGGAGCGGCGGGTCGTCTCCGTATTGGACAGCCGTTTTAGAAAAATCTATCGATTTTGCATCCAGTCTCGGGGGCGTCCCCGTCTTCAGCCGACCCATTTTCAGTCCAAGCCCTCTGAGAGAGTCGGAAAGGCCGACTGATGGAAACTCTCCGGCCCTGCCCGATGGAAAGTTCTCGAGTCCTATATGGATAAGCCCTTTCAAGAATGTTCCGGTTGTCACAATGACGGTTCCAGCACCATAAAAAACCCCAAGGGAGGTGACAACGCCCTTTATTCTGCCGTCTTCTGCAACAATCCTTTCGACGGTGGCCTGCTTTATCGCTAGGTCTTCCCGGGATTCCATCACCGCCCTCAGAGAAAGCCGGTAAAGAACCCTATCCGCCTGCGCCCTGAGGGACCAGACCGCCGGCCCCTTCGATCTGTTGAGCATCCTGAACTGAATTCCCGCCCTGTCCGTATTCTTCGCCATTTCACCGCCCAGCGAGTCTATCTCCCTCACGAGGTGCCCCTTTGCAAGGCCGCCGATGGCAGGGTTACAGGACATCTGGGCGATCGTATCAAGGTTCATGGTAAACATGCATGTAGCCAAACCCATCCGCGAAGCGGCGAGCGCAGCTTCACATCCGGCGTGACCGCCTCCAATAACAATCACATCATACCGAGCGCTTTCTGTCATGCAGTTTAAACTCTATGGCAGGGAACACCGGAGAAACAGCACCGAGGGGACGCTGAAGAACATCGTTCGAAGGATATTACTGAGAGAGTCACTTCCGCGAGTCCGAGGGCGACTGAATCGCAAAAACCCTTCTCTCCCCTCACGGCAGCTTCTGCAAGAGACAGACTGCGTACGCGGCAATGCCTTCCCCGCGCCCGACAAACCCCATGCCTTCATCTGTCTTCGCCTTTACGTTGATCACGCCTGATGAAATGCCCGAACCGGACAGTCTCTCCTTCATCGACTCGATGTAGGGTGCAAGCCGGGGCTTTTCGGCGACAACCGTCGAGTCGATCCACGCAACTCGGTACCCGCTAGCAGACGCCAGATGCACGATATAGGTGAGCATCTCGACGCTCGAGGCATCCCTCCACCGGGGGTCTGTGTCGGGGAAATGCCTTCCGATGTCGCCGATCCCGAGGGCTCCTATGATCGCATCCGTAACGGCATGACAAAGGACATCACCGTCGGAATGACCGAGAAGCCCTTTCTCGAAGGGTATTTCGACCCCCCCGATAATACATCTCCTCCCCTTGATGAGCCTATGGGAGTCATAGCCGAAACCTATCCTCACGTCTCTTCTCCGTAGAGTAGCTTGCGTTTCCCCGGCCTCGCAGCCATTCTCTATCCGATCCCGGTTTTCCGCCTGAGCAGAACCTCGGCCATCGATATATCCTCAGGCGTCGTAATCTTGATATTGTCGTAGGATCCCATGACGACCCTGATGCGTCCCCCGGCCCTTTCTGCCAGTGCCGAATCATCGGTAGCATAGAATTGTTCTGCCATCGCCCTCTCATGCGCCTCCATGAGAAACCCGTAATGAAAAACCTGCGGCGTCTGAACTGCCCACAGCGCCTCTCTCTTCAATGTCTTCGTTACCATACCGTCGACGGTCTCTTTGATCGTGTCTTTCACGGGAACCGCCGCGATAACGCCGTCAACCCCGCTCATGCCGCCGAGAGCCTCTCTGACAAGTTCCGCGCTCACGAACGGTCTGACACCATCATGAATGAGCACAACATCGGCCTTCCCGTCCAGAAGCTTCAACCCGTTGTATACAGAATCCTGGCGTTCCTTCCCGCCGGGGGCAACCCTTCTGACCTTGGGGAAATGGTATCGCTCGAACAGTTTTCCGGCCATCGCCATATCAGATTCTTTGATTACGGGGATGATCTCCTCTATCTCGTCGATGCGCTGAAGGGCATCCAGTGTCCAGACTAAGAGAGGTCTGTCAAGCAGCGTGTAGAAGGGTTTATTCGTCCCTGGACCGAGCCTCTTCCCGAGGCCGGCTGCGGGTACAAGTGTTATAACCTTTTTTCCCATCGGACACAGGCTACTTTATGGTCTTGTATTCTTCCCTCTCGTATTCGTCCTTGGTCCTCGAGAATATCATCCTGCCCGCTGTTGTCTGCAGCACGCTCGTGACGGTCACGTCAGCGTTCTTCCCGATGAGCTTCCTTCCGTTCTCGACAACGACCATCGTACCGTCATCGAGATAGGCAACTCCCTGATTATACTCCTTGCCTTCCTTGATTACGAAAATCGCGAGCGTTTCCCCGGGCAGGACAACCGGTTTCAAGGCATTGGCGAGTTCGTTGATATTGAGCACCGCGACACCCTGGAGTTCGGCCACTTTATTGAGATTAAAATCGTTCGTTATCACTTTGGCATCATGAGTTCTTCCGAGTGCCACGAGCTTCGCATCCACTTCCTTAATCTTCGGGAAATCCTCGTCGGTTATGCGAACCGTTACATGAGCCATTTTCTGAATCCTGTGGAGGACATCGAGCCCCCTCCTCCCCCGCGCCCTCTTGAGCGGGTCGGGAGAATCGGCAATATGCTGAAGCTCCTGCAGAATAAACTGCGGCAGGAGGAATACCCCCTCCAGAAAGCCCGCTTCGCAGACATCGGCGATCCTGCCGTCAATGATTACACTCGTATCCAGTATCTTCACATGATCCTCCGTGCCCTGTCCCCTAACGATCCTGAATATGCCCGGTATCGTAAGGGTCTCTCCCCTCTTCAGGCCGATAAGGAGTCCTCCGTAACCAAATAACGCATTGAGAAAGAATGATACCAGGGATAAATCGATCGATATCATCCTGAGCGGGAAAAGAAGCAGGTTTGCGAAGAGAAGTCCGGCGAAAAGACCTGAAACACCTCCGATGATCTTTCCGACCGCAATCTTCCTGAATACTCTTTCAAGCAGTAAGGCGAGGATTCCGCACAGGAAGCCGATGCCGATTCCCTCGGGAATCGAGTTGAATGTCCGGCCTATGAAATAGCCGGAGAATAAGAATAGTAAAAGTATAAAAATGCGGAGAATTATTATCACCTGTTCCACCCCCTTTCCTCGTCAACCTTCTCATTGATTGCAGACTCATTCCCTATGCTGAAAAGAGAAAACAATCGCATCCCGCAAAGGAACAGGGAGATGAACTCCCTCTCTCCATGGTCACTTATTGAGCGGTAAATAGAATCTCTTGCCACCCCTGTTGACAAAGAGAAGCGCCGCATCGCCGGATTCTTTCGCTGCGGAAAGGCGTCTATAATCCTCAATCCCTGTTATCCTTTTCCTGTCTATTTCCTCGATTACGTCGCCCTTCTTCAGTCCCGCGTCATCCGCCGAACTTCCCTGCTCAATCCTCACCACTACGACGCCCTTCTCATCCGGACCGAGGCCGAGTTGCCTTGCGATCTCTTTCGT
>DASPUT010000224.1 GCA_035622735.1 Thermodesulfovibrionales bacterium
GAAACACGGATGCCGATACACAGGCCCGCGCCCGACTTTGCATCCCAGGAGCCGGTGACGCAGGTCTTCGAGACGGGCGTGAAGGTCTTCGATCTCCTTGTTCCCTTTGTCCGCGGAGGCAAGATGGGGATGTTCGGAGGCGCAGGCGTCGGAAAGACCGTTGTCATCATGGAGATGATCCATAACATCGCGATGAAGCACGGCGGCGTCTCGGTCTTCGCGGGCGTGGGAGAAAGGACGAGAGAAGGGAACGACCTCTACGGCGAAATGAAGCATTCGGGCGTTCTCGAGAAAGTGGCGCTCATCTACGGACAGATGAACGAGCCCCCGGGTGCGCGGGCGAGAGTCGCGCTCACGGCCCTGACCTGTGCGGAATACTTCAGGGACGAGGGGCAGGACGTGCTTATTTTTATCGACAACATCTTCAGATACACGCTCGCAGGCGCCGAGCTGTCGGCGCTCCTCGGCAGAATGCCCTCTGCCGTGGGATACCAGCCGACGCTGGGCACGGAGATGGGCATTCTCCAGGAACGGATCACGACCACGAAGAAAGGGGCAATCACCTCGATGCAGGCGATCTATGTCCCTGCCGACGACCTCACCGACCCGGCCGTGGCGACTGCGTTTACCCATCTTGACGGCACGGTCGTTCTTTCAAGGCAGATTTCCGAACTCGGGATATACCCCGCGGTCGACCCTCTCGATTCGACCTCCCGAATTCTCGATCCGAAGGTGATCGGGGACGAGCACTATGCGGTGTCGAGGAGCGTCCAAAAGATCCTTCAGCGCTACAAGGAACTCCAGGACATCATCGCGATCCTCGGTATGGAAGAGCTTTCCGAAGACGACAAACTGACGGTTTCGAGGGCGAGGAAGATTCAGAGATTCCTGAGCCAGCCCTTCCATGTGGCGGAGGTATTTACCGGAAGACCGGGCAAGTATGTGAAGATAGCCGATACGATCAAGGGCTTCAAGGCCATCGTCGACGGCCAGTATGATGACGTCCCCGAGCAGGCGTTCTACATGACCGGCGGAATCGAAGAGGTCGAGGAGAATGCGCGGAAGCTCGGCTGGTCGCGGTAGAAATGAAATTCCTGATTGACCGTGAGGCACAGACGTGGAAAATAAGCTGAGACTGGATATTGTCACTCCCTACGGTTCCGTGTTCAGCGATGACGTGGATGATTTCGCTGCTCCCGGGACTGAAGGCGAGTTCGGGGTTTTCCCGGGACACGCGCCCTTTGTGACGACCCTGAAGACCGGAATCATCACCTATAAGAAGGACGGACAGACAGGATTTATCTTTGTGAGCGGCGGGTATGCGGGGATCGCTCCGGACAGAGGAGTGGTGCTTGCCGACAGCGCCGAACGCTCCGAAGGCATCGACGTCGAACGCGCCAGGGCGGCGATGAAGAGGGCTGAAGAGAGGCTGAAACAGGCCGAGATGATCGATTTTGTGAGGGCCCAGGCCGCACTCGAAAGAGCAACGATAAGGGTACAGCTCGCCGAGAAGCATTCTGCACGATAGATTTCTGAACAGTAAGAAGCCCGCCGAAGCAAAGGCGGGTTTTTTCTTTTGGGGCAAAGCGGGGGAGCCTCGCAAATCGTTGAGCGGGCGGGAAACATCTCTCTGCTCATGTGCATGAAATCTTTGACCGGTCTAAAACTCAGTCGCTCGAATCCGGAAACTCGGCTTCGCCTCAGACAGTCCGGATTCGCCCTTTCACGGACGCTCCCTTTGCCAAGACCGGTACCCCAAAGATTTCATAATATTCGCTCCGAGACATTTCCCGACGAGATAGTGAGCCTTAACGTTCTGCCGGAGCGGATGCCGCCGATTTTTCTGTGATATAATTTTCTATGTCCCTGCGTCTCATCATCTTCGACCTGGACGGCACCCTTGTCGATTCGAGTCTCGATATCATGCATGCCCTGAATCATGCGGTCGAGCCTTATTCCTCCCGGCGTTTTACCGTTTCGGAGACGATCACTCTTGTCGGCGAAGGCATCCCCCGCCTCATCGAAAAGATTACCCCCGGGGCGGACGAGCAGACGCGTGCCGACGTCATGGAACGCTTCACGCAACACTACCTCTCACATCTGCTCGATAATACCACGGTGTATC
>DASPUT010000225.1 GCA_035622735.1 Thermodesulfovibrionales bacterium
CATTTTGGGCAGGATCAAGGGAAACGGCTTTTTCATAGAGTGCGATCGCCTCGTCAGTCCTGTTCTGGCTGTTATACATCTGACCGAGGAGTATCAGCCCCGGAACAAACTTCGGGTTCGACTTTACGACCTTTTCCGCAATCCGCGTAGCTTCCTGGGCCCTTCCCGTTTTCAGATAGATATATGCGATCTGAACCTGGAGGTACGCCGATGAAGGATCGAGCTGAAGGGCCTCCTGGTAATATCTCAGAGCATCTTCCCAGTTACCGGACAATTCCGCGCCATAACCGAGCAGATAGTCATAGTACGCGTCAGCAGGGGCTTCGGCCTCTTCCGGCGCTCCGACCCTGCCACCCTGCGAGGCGCAGGAAACCAGGAGCGAGACAATCACGATACAGAGAAAGCGAGATACTCTCGATGGCAAAGGAATCTCCTTCGTTAAGGTTCAGTTTTTAATTATACCAGAATAACTCCGGCGAAAAAAAGCTGTGTAGCCGGGCAGGGATTGGGCCTCGGGGAAACTCAGACACTGAAGAAAGGATGTGGAAGTATGATATTATAGGAGAACATGAAAAAGAACTCTGGGCACGCATGCAGAAAAAAGGTCTTCTCATAAGGGCTTCGCTTCTCGCCGGGCTTGCGCTCTCGATCGCTTCCGAACTGAATCTCTGCAGTACTTCTGCCTGCAGCGAGGCACATAAATATGCCCTCTTCGGCATCCCCTTTTCGATCGTCGGGATCGCATTCTTTATCACGGCAGAGATCCTCTATGAATTCAGAGGTTCCTACAGGACCTTCGCCGCTCTCCTCTTGCTTATCATCTTCGGCGCATGCGGCGCGGAACTCGCCTTTATCCTCATCCAGAAATATCAGATTCAGCAATGGTGTCCCCTGTGCGTAGGGGTGGCGGCAACGGTTTATTTCGCTGCCTTCCTCATGTCTTTCGAAAAGGTAAGAGACTTTTCTATACATCTCAAAGAGAGGAGAATAGTGTTTATGCAGGCAGTGAAAAAGCTGACGCTCATCGTTGTCGTCTTTATCATCGGGTTTTTCGTAGCTTACAAGGGTGCACAGAAGGGGGAGGCTCAGGACAATGTTCCCGACATATTCCTCGGAATTAAGAACAGTTCTCTCGAAGTCTTTATCCTGACCGACTGGTTCTGTCCCGCATGCCGCAAGGCGGAGCAGGAGATAGAGAGGGTCGTGCCTGTTCTGGAGAAAAAGGCAAAGGTTGTATTCGTTGACGTACCCATCCATCCGGAGTCGCTGAACTACACGCCGTATAACCTCTCCTTTCTCGTGAACGAAAAGGAAAAGTACATCGAGGTGAGAAAGGCGCTCATGGGCCTGACAGGGAAGACAAAGGAGCCGACCCCTGAAGAGGTTCAGAAGGTGGTAGCTCCGTTGAATGTCACCCAGAAGCCTTTGAGCTTCATGACTGTCAACAGCGGAATGAAATATTATGACACTATCAAGAAGACCTATAACGTCAACGCCACCCCCACGGTCGTTGTGAACAACGCCAAGACAAAAAAGACCGTCCGTCTCGTCGGGGTTAAAGAGATAACTGAGGCGGGCATTCTGAAAGCATTAGATGAGGTTTCCCAGTAGGGACCGCATCGGACTCGGGGAGGGACGCCGGCGGGGATAGGGGAAAACTCCCGTAGGATTTCCGGTGAATGAACCGATTATTTTCTCCCTTTACGCCTCGTTGAGACCGTCTCTACCGAGTTTGACCATCACCCTAGCCGCAGAGATAAACTTTTCTTTGTGGGCGAGACATGATGAATATCTATTTTATTTCTTTTCGAGTATAATGATAATTAATAACTGACCTTGTAATTATAATTGCCGTTGGAATCATGATGCCAGGGCTTCAATCCTCTCATAAGTTCGGAAGATAAAGGAGGTGAAAGCATGGATCAAGCTAAGCGGAGAACGGTCAGGCTCTATCTGCTCATTGTGATGATCGCGGGAATAACTCTCTTCATTTTCCTCTCCCTTGGTCCTCCAAAGTTGCTCGCCAAATCGGAATCACCTAACTTCTGTTCAGGATGTCATGTCATGGAGTCGGAATATGAGGCGTGGATCCACACCGGAGCGCACCGGCGAAACAGATGCATCGACTGCCATCTGCCCAATGAGAATCTCGGTCTCCACTATGTCTGGAAGTCGATTGACGGCTTGAAAGATTCTCTCTTCTTCTATTCAGGCAGAATCCCCGAGCAGATCAAACTTTCCTCTCACGGGCAGAAGGTCTTACAGGAGAACTGCATCCGCTGTCACGGAACCACAGTGGAGTTCATTAATCACGACAGGAAATGCTGGGAGTGCCATCGGGGGATCACTCATAAGCGGAGCGGATCGATGGAAACCCTTTAGAAGGAGGTTGGCGAAATGAAAAAGAGAAGCTTGATGTTCGTAATGCTGTTCGCACTGCTCGCCCTCGTATCGGTCTTCCTCTATGGCTGCCCACCGCAGAAGGCCGAACAGGTCAAACCGGTGAAGATAGCGGACGGCGAAATAGACCCTGCAAAGTGGGGCAAGGCATACCCTCCCGAGTTCGAACTCTGGAAGAAAACCGAAGAACCCACTCCTGTCGGAAAGAGCAAGTACAAGAGGGGCTTTGATGCGGACAAGGTGACCTATGACAAACTGGCGGAATTTCCCTATATGGCGCTCCTCTTTAACGGCTGGGGGTTCGGAATCGAGTACAACGAGCCGAGGGGCCATGCGTATATGCTCAGGGATCAACTCGAAGTTGACCCTTCAAGGGTGAAGGCAGGAGGCGTCTGCCTTTCCTGTAAGACCCCCTATGCTCCTAAGCTCGAAAAAGAGATGGGTATCGATTACTACAAGAAACCTTACACCGAGGTTCTCGGCCATATCCCGCAGGAGCACCAGAAACTCGGTGTCGCATGCATAGACTGTCATGACAACAAGGATATGTCCCTTAAGATATCGAGGGCCTTCACCCTCACGGCGGCACTCAAGGATATGGACGTGAACCCCGAGAAATTGACCCGCCAGGAGATGAGGAGCCTCGTCTGCGCCCAGTGCCACGTGACGTACACTATCCAAAAAGACCAGGACATGAAGTCAGTCGCCCTCTTCTTCCCGTGGCAGGGAAGCAAGTGGGGAAATATCGCGATAGAGAATATCATTAAGAAGATCCGCAGCGATCCATCGTATGGCGAGTGGAAGCAGAACGTGACAGGATTTAAGATGGGATTCATCCGCCATCCCGAATTCGAACTCTACTCGAACAATAGTGTACATTGGAAGGCGGGTGCGGCCTGCGCGGATTGTCACATGCCATATACGAAGGTGGGGGTCTTCAAGGTGTCGGATCATCGGGTCGAAAGCCCCCTCAAGAGTGACTTGAAGGCCTGCATGCAATGCCACAGCGAAAGCCCCGAGTGGCTGAGGGAACAGGTCATCGCGATCCAGGACAGGACCGTTTCACTCATGCTTCGTTCCGGCTATGAGACTGCCGTTGTGGCAAAGCTCTTCGAAATCGCGAATAAGGCGATCGCCGAAGGGAAACCGGTCGACAAGGCGCTCTATGACAAGGCCAAGGATTACTATGAAGAGGCTTTTTATCGCGTCGTCTTTGTCGGCGCCGAGAATTCAGTCGGTTTTCACAATCCCACAGAGGCCGGGAGGATCCTTGGTGACGCGACGGCATTTGCGGGAAAGGCCGAGGGACTCCTCCGGCAGGCACTCGCAAAAGCGGGTGTGAACGTACCGCTCGTTGTCAACCTCGAGTTGAATAAATACCTCGATGAGCGCGGCCAGAAGAAACTCAAATTCAACCCGAAATTCGAATTCAAGGATCCCTACGGCGTACAGGAAAAGCTCATAACCGTCGATCAGGTAAAGAAATAGGTCTGGGGGGCGGCGGGCCGATCTGTCGGCCCGCCGCCCCCCCACAATCAGCCATTAAAGAAGAGCCGGAAAGACAAGTGTCATCCTATCGTTATGCCTTCCGATGCTTCTGTCTCACGACAAGAGCACTATTGTCGGAAGATGCCTACCGCCAAGAGGGGTGCTGAGTAAAGAGAAAGGGGGTAAACGTGTCACTGTCAAGAAGAGAGTTCCTGAAAACAACCGCGGCGGTGTCTGCTGCTGCGGCAATCGGCATGACAGTTCCTGAAGAACTATGGTGTATCGCGAAAAAGACGGAGGCGGGATGGAAATGGGACAAGTCCGTCTGTCGCTTCTGCGGTACCGGTTGCGGCATCATGGTCGCGACAAAGAACGACATGATCGTCGCCGTCAAGGGTGACCCGGCCGCGCCGGTGAATATGGGTCTCAACTGCATCAAGGGGTACTTCAACGCGAAGATCATGTACGGCGCCGACCGCCTCACAGAACCGCTCTTGAGAGTCAACGAGAAGGGTGACTTTGACAAGAAGGGGAAGTTCAAACCGGTCACGTGGAAAAAGGCATTCGACGAAATGACAACGCAGTTCAAGAAATATTACAGCGAGATGGGACCGACCGGGGTCGCCATGTTCGGTTCGGGCCAGCACACGATACTCGAGGGATACGCTGCTGCAAAGCTTTATAAGGCGGGCTTCAGATCCAATAATCTCGATCCCAATGCCCGGCACTGCATGGCCAGTGCGGTCGTCGGCTTTATGCAGACATTCGGGATCGATGAGCCGGCAGGAAACTATGACGACATGCACTATTCTGACACAATCGTCCTGTGGGGATCGAACATGTCGGAGATGCATCCCGTGCTCTGGTCGAAAATCACCGACAGGAAACTGAGCGACAGCCAGAGAGTCAAGGTGGTGAATCTCAGCACCTTCACCAACAGATGTTCGAACCTGGCGGACATGGAGATCATCATCAAACCGAATGCAGACCTCGCGATACAGAACTATATCCTGAGGGAGATTATTTACAATCGTCCGGAGGCGATTGATTGGGATTTTGTGAATGACAACTGCATCTTTGCGACGGGTTATGTTGATATCGGCTACGGCTTGCGGCCGAAGATCGATCATCCAAAATACAAGAAATCCGAGCTTGACACCGCAAGCAAAGAGGCATACAAGATAATGACGAAGGACGAAGCGACCGGAATGGCTGCATTGGGGATCAAGGCCGGCGAAAAAATGGAGATGAAACATGCCGGATCGGCCGATGTCCACTGGGCGATCAGCTTCGAGGACTTCAAGAAAGGCCTAGAGCCTTACACCCTCGAGTTCGTCGGGCAATTGGCAAAGGGGGATGATGATGAACCTCTCGATGATTTCAAGAAGAAACTGGTGAAGCTTGTCGACCTGTACACGGAGAAGGGAAGAAAGGTCGTCAGTTTCTGGACCATGGGGTTCAACCAGCATATTCGCGGCACTTGGGTGAATGAGCAGGTGTATGCGATCCATCTCATGCTCGGCAAACAGTGCCAGCCGGGGAACGGGGCATTCAGCCTTACGGGGCAGCCGAGCGCGTGCGGGACTGCGAGGGAAGTCGGGACATTCTGCCACAGGCTCCCTGCGGATATGGTCGTCGGAAACCCCAAACACAGAGAGATGACCGAGAAGATATGGAAACTTCCCGATGGGACGCTCAATCCCGTTGTCGGCTCCCATTACATGAAGATCATGAGGGACCTGGAGGACGGAAAGATCAAGTGGGTCTGGGTCCAGGTGAACAACCCCTGGCAGAACTCTCCGAATGCGAACCACTGGATAAGTGCGGCGCGTGACATGGACAACTTCATCGTCGTTTCCGAAGCGTATCCGAGCATTTCAGCAAAGGTAGCCGACCTCATCCTCCCTACCGCGATGATCTTCGAAAAATGGGGAGCCTATGGAAACGCGGAGAGGAGGACACAGCACTGGAGGCAGCAGGTTACCCCCTTGGGCAAATCGATGTCAGACAGCTGGCAATTAATCGAGTTCTCGAAGCGCTTCACCCTGGCGGATGTCTGGAAAGAGCTCAAAATCGATGACAAGACGACCCTGCCAAACGTTATCGAGAAAGCCAAGGAGATGGGATACAATGAAGGCGACACGCTCTTTGAAGTCCTCTTTGCGAATAAGGAGGCGAAGAGGTTTGCCTGGCCAGACCCGATAGGGGCCGGCTACCCGAACACAGAGGCCGGGGGGGATACGAGAAAAGTCGAGGGCTTTAAGGGATACGGCTTCTTTGTGCAAAAATATCTCTGGGAGGAATACAGGAAGTTTGGCTCCGGGCATGGTCACGACCTGGCCGATTTCGATGCCTATCAGAAGGTGAGGGGTCTGAGATGGCCTGTCGTCGACGGCAAGGAGACCCTCTGGAGATTCAATGCGGAGTATGATCCCTACGCGAAAAAGGCAGATCACGGTAAATTCGCCTTTTACGGAGGGGCGTTCAAAGAGATACCGAAGGGAGACCTCCAGGGTCCCCGCGGAGATGAGAAGGTCAAGCTGCCGAACAAGGCAAAGATATTCCTTCGCTATTACATAGAACCAGCTGAAGTGCCGGACAACGAATACCCCTTGTGGCTCTGCACGGGCAGGGTTCTCGAGCACTGGCACAGCGGCACCATGACGATGAGAGTGCCGGAGTTATACCGCGCGGTTCCTGAAGCACTCTGTTTCATGAATCCCCAGGACGCAAAGAAATTCGGCTTCAAGGAGAACGAACTCATCTGGGTCGAGTCGAGGAGGGGGAAGGTGAAGGCGCGTGTCGAAACGAGGGGAAGGAATAACCCTCCCCGGGGCTTGATCTTCGTCCCGTGGTTCGACGAAAAGGTCTTTATCAACAAGCTGACCCTCGATGCGACCTGCCCGATTTCGAAGGAGACCGATTTCAAGAAGTGCGCGGCAAAGGTGTACAGCGTCTGAGCGATCGATGAAGGAGGATACCGCAGGAGGTGCGATGCTGCCCGAGAGGAGACGATTTCTCCTGACGACGGCAAGGAGTCTCGCATTGGCGGCCGCGGGCGGCATCGTCTGGTCGGGGTACATTGAAGGAGGAAAGGCCTATCCCCTCATCCTGAGGCCGCCGGCAGCAGTGAATGAAAAGGACTTCTTCGCCCGGTGCACGAAGTGCGGACTCTGTGTCGAAGCCTGTCCCTATCATGCGTTGATCCTCGCGAAGCCGGGGGACGCGAAGCCGATAGGGACGCCCTATTTTACTCCGAGGGAAGGGCCCTGTCACATGTGCAAGGATATCCCCTGTGTGCCCGCCTGTCCCACCGGAGCGCTCAACAGATCTCTCGTCAGTGAGAAGGACGCTGCAGGGCGAGAGAGGCTCGATATCAACCTTGCCAGGATGGGGCTTGCGGTGATTGACAGAGACACCTGCATCGCCTATTCGGGGATCCAGTGTGATGCCTGTTACCGGGCCTGCCCGAGGATCGACAAGGCGATTACCGTCGAGTACTCACGGAATTCCCGCACGGGCAAACACGCGCTCTTAGCCCCCATTGTCCACGGCGACCTCTGTACCGGATGCGGTCTCTGTGAAAGGGCCTGTGTCACCGAGAAGGCGTCCGTCTTCGTCCTGCCGAGGAACATCGCCATGGGAGCATCGAGCTCGCAGTATATCAAGGGTTGGGACGCCGGGGACGAGAAACGATTGACGGAAACACCAGGAGATACAAGGACGCGAACACCGAGAAGTGAAAAAGACCCCCTCGATTACCTGAACAGGGGAGACTTATGACGAGGGTTCGACGGCTGATGAAAGAGAATAAATTCTTGATGGCGAGGAGAATCATTCAGGTTGCGGTGCTCTTTTTCTTTTTCGCGGGAAACTCCTTCGGCTGGAACATTCTCAAGGGCAATCTCAGTACGGCAAGGGCCTTCGGGGCACTTCCCCTGTCCGATCCTTTCGGTCTGTTGCAGGTCTTGGCCGCAGGCAGCCTCGTTTCGATGGAAGCGATTGCCGGAGCTCTTTTGGTGGCCCTCGTTTATGCCGTTGTCGGAGGTCGTGCGTTCTGTAGCTGGATCTGCCCGCTCAACATCATCACAGATGCGGCAAACTGGCTCAAAAAGATTTTGCGCATCGACACTGCCGGAGAATGGTCCATGAGCAGAGCGTCCAGGTACTGGATCATGGCCCTCAGTCTCGTGATTTCGGCACTGCTCGGTGTCGCGGCTTTTGAATGGATCAGCCCGATCTCGATGCTTCATCGCGGTCTCATCTTCGGAATGGGCCTCGGATCCCTTTCCGTTCTCGCCGTCTTCCTGTTTGACCTCTTCCTCAAGAAAAACGGTTTCTGCGGCCACCTCTGCCCTCTTGGCGGCTTCTACTCCGCCATCGCGACGTTCAGTCTCATCAGGGTCAAGCACACGAGAGAGAGGTGTACCCTCTGTATGAAATGCGTGGACATCTGTCCGGAACAGCAGGTGCTTCATAGGGTAGGCCACCGGACCGGATTTATTCTTTCAGGGGAATGCGTCAATTGCGGGAGATGCATCGATGTCTGTGAAGAAGGGGCATTGGGATTCAGCAATAGACTCGTTTCTCAAAAAACCTCACCCATATAACAAAGGAGGATACTATGCTCGGGATTGGCAGAGTGCATTTGACGGTGATCGGACTCATGCTCAC
>DASPUT010000226.1 GCA_035622735.1 Thermodesulfovibrionales bacterium
CAAGAGAACCGACAAATTCATCGTAAAGAGGCGAGGAGGTAAATAAATGCCGCGGTCCTTAAAGAAAGGCCCTTTTGTGGACGAGAAGCTCATGAAGAAGGTGACGCAGATGCTCGATGCCGGGGAAAAGAAGATCATCAAGACATGGTCCCGGAGGTCCACGATAATTCCTGAGTTTATCGGGTTCACCTTTGCTGTTCATAACGGGAAAAAATTTATCCCTGTCTATGTCACGGAGAATATGATAGGCCATAAATTAGGTGAATTTTCACCCACGAGAACTTTTAAGGGGCATGCAACGAAAGGTTAAATTATGGAGTCAAGAGCTATACTGAAATACGCAAAGATAACACCGCGAAAGGCGAGAAGGGTTGTGGATCTTGTGAGAGGTAAGAAGGCGGGAGATGCCCTTATCGCCCTGAGGTTCATGCCCTATAGGGGAGCAGACTTCATAGAAAAGATCTTGAAGTCTGCCATGTCGAATGCCGAACAGAAGAAGGTTGTCAATCCTGAGGAAATGGTGATAGCAGAGGCGTATGTTGACCAGGGGCCGGTCATGAAGCGGATGGAGCCGAGATCGATGGGCAGGGCCAATGTCATCAGGAAGAGATTATCTCACATAACGCTCGTTTTGTCCGAGAAAAATTAATATTGGGAGGTTGACCTTGGGCCAGAAGACACATCCGATAGGGAATAGATTAGGGATCATAAAGACATGGGAATCCCGGTGGTACTTGAAAAGGGGTTATGCCGACCAGCTGATCGAAGATCTCAATGTGAGAAAGACCATAAAACAGAAACTCTTCCATGCGGGGGTATCACGGATCGAGATAGAAAGGGCAGGCCAGAGGGTGAGGCTCATCATCCATACGGCAAGGCCCGGGATCATCATCGGCAAGAAGGGTGCTGAGGTCGAAAAACTGAGGAAGGAAGTGGAGGCCCTGACAGGACGGGAGACCGCCATAGATATAAAGGAGATAAGAAAGCCTGAGGTCGACGCGCAGCTTGTTGCCGAAAATATCGCGTTGCAGCTTGAAAAGCGGGTATCCTTCAGGCGGGCGATGAAAAAGGCGGTTGCCTCGGCGCTGAGGTTCGGGGCCCTCGGTATAAGGGTTGCCTGTTCCGGCAGGCTCGCCGGCGCTGAAATCGCGAGGACAGAGTGGTACAGGGAAGGAAGGGTTCCGCTCCATACGTTCAGGGCTGATATCGATTATGGGTTTTCGGAGGCACGGACGACATACGGAGCGATCGGAATTAAGGTCTGGATTTACAACGGTGACATACTTCCTGAGCCTCAGAGGGCCAGCGAAGTTCAGGCGGTTGCGTAGCCTGCCCTGCAATGAGGTGATCGAAAGATGTTGATGCCCAAGAAGGTCAAATTCAGGAAGATGCAAAAGGGAAATATGAACGGTAAGGCCTACCGGGGTGCGGATGTTTCCTTCGGTGAATTCGGGTTAAAGGCCCTCGAGCCGGGATGGATTACCTCACGGCAGATAGAGGCTGCGAGAATAGCCATTACACGGCATGTGAAGAGGGGGTGCAAGGTCTGGATAAGGATATTCCCGGACAAGCCGATAACGAAGAAACCTGCCGAAACGAGAATGGGGAAAGGCAAAGGGTCGCCTGAGTATTGGGTGGCTGTGGTGAGGCCCGGCAGGGTACTCTATGAGATGTCGGGTGTGACCCAGGAAGTTGCGAAGGCGGCATTCAGGCTTGCAGCGCATAAACTTCCCATCGCGACCAAATTCGTCAGCAGGGAGGAGATTGCAACATGAAGCCGTCCGCATTGCGAGAATTGACGATCGATGAACTCAGGCAGAAGGATCAGGATCTGAGAAGGGAGCTCTTTAACCTGAGGTTTCGCCTCGCCACGGGCGAAGTGGAAAACCCGATGCGTATTCGTGCCGTGCGAAAGGACATAGCAAGAGTTTTAACGGTGATAGCGGCAAGACAGAAGACCGAACAGGGTCTCACTGGGCGCTGAGAGAGGTAGGGAATGCCAAAGAAAATTTATACGGGTAAGGTTGTGAGCGACAAGATGGAGAAGACCGTAGTGGTGGCGGTCACGCGTCTCTATCAACACCCTGTCTATAGGAAGACGGTGAAACAGGTCACGAAATTCAAGGTCCATGACGGGGAGAAAAAGTGCAAGGCAGGGGATACGGTATCCATCATCGAAACCAGGCCGTTGAGCAAAGAGGAGAGATGGGCGGTTCTGGAGATAATAGAAAAGGGTTAAGGAGTGAATTGCGATGATTCAACCAAGGAGCATGCTCGATGTGGCGGACAATTCGGGTGCAAAGAAGGTCCAGTGCATAAAAGTCATGGGAGGCTTCCATAAAAGGTATGCGAGGCTTGGCGATATCGTGGTAGTGAGTGTGAAAGAAGCGATTCCCGACAGCAATATCAAGAAGGGCGAAAAGGCAAAGGCCGTTGTCGTGAGGACGAAGAAGGAACACCGGAGACCTGACGGTACCTATATCAGGTTTGATCAGAATGCCGTAGTGCTCATTAACGCGCAGAATGAACCGATAGGCACGAGGATATTCGGACCCGTGGCGCGCGAGCTGAGGTGGAAGGAATTTATGAAGATCATTTCGTTGGCCCCAGAGGTTCTTTAGGAGGTTTCCATGGGCTTAGCAATCAAGAGACAGGATACCGTACAGGTAGTCGCCGGCAAGGAGAGGGGCAAGAAAGGCCGCGTTCTTTCGGTGATGCCCGCGAAAGATCAGCTCATTATCGAGAAGGTCAATGTCATCAAACGCCACATGAAACCGAGCAAGAAGTATTCCCAGGGCGGAATCATCGAAAAAGAGGCGCCCATTCATATATCCAATGTGATGCTCATCTGTCCGAAATGTGACAAGGCCACGCGCATCGCCAATGTTGTGCTCGAAGGCGGCAAGAAGGTGAGGGCATGCAAGAAATGTAAGGAGGTCATTGACCAGTAATGGTTCCGAGATTGAAGGAAAGGTACGGCAAGGATGTGGTACCGGCACTCATGAAAGAGTTTTCCTACGGCAATATCATGGAAGTCCCGAGACTGCAGAAAATCGTGATCAATGTCGGTCTCGGAGAGGCGATACAAAATATTAAGCTCCTGGACGCCGCCCAAAAGGAACTCTCGATGATTACGGGGCAGAAGGCTGTTCAGACGAAGGCAAAGAAATCCATCGCAGGATTCAAGCTGAGAGAGGGGATGCCCATAGGGTGCAAGGTGACCTTGAGAGGAGACAGGATGTATGAATTTCTTGACAGGCTTATCAGTGTCGCCCTTCCGAGGATACGAGATTTTAAGGGCGTTTCCGGCAAGGCCTTTGACGGGAAAGGTAACTATGCCCTCGGCATAAAGGAGCAGTTTATTTTCCCGGAGATCGATTATGACAAAGTTGAGATGGTGCACGGAATGGACGTCATCATGTGCACTACGGCGAAGACGGATGCGGAGAGCAAGGCTCTTTTACGGCATCTCGGCATGCCTTTCAGGAAATAAGCGCTTTCTATAAACGGTGCCTATGAAGTCCGAGACTTCATAGGGGCAGAGGTGATGATGGCTAAAAAGTGCATGATAGAAAAGGTTAAGAGAGAACCGAAGTTTGCGGTAAGGGCCTATAACAGGTGCAGGGTCTGCGGAAGACCGAGGGCCTTCCTCCGAAAGTTCGGGATGTGCAGAATCTGTTTCAGAACGCTCGCGCTCCGGGGACAGATCCCGGGCGTGACGAAATCAAGCTGGTAGAGGTGAACGGATGTTAACTGACCCCATCGCAGACATGCTCACGAGAATACGGAATGCTGCACTGATAAGGGCTGAGAAGGTTGATGTCCCGGCCTCAAGGATCAAGCTCGAGATAGCCAAGATCCTCAAGGAAGAAGGATTCATCAGGGCATATAAGATATTAAAGGACAAGAAGCAGGGGATTCTCAGGTTGACCCTAAAGTATGTCGAAAACGAGAATGTGATCTCTGGGTTGAAAAGAGTGTCCAAACCGGGGCGAAGGGTATATGTGGGGAGCAAAGAGATTCCGCGCGTCATGGGAGGGGTCGGCATCGCTATCCTCACGACGCCCACAGGAATTCTGAGCGATAAGTCTTGCCGCCATTCGGGAATCGGCGGCGAGGTAATCTGTTACGTCTGGTAAGGAGAGGATGAAGCATGTCGAGGATCGGTAAGAAACCTATAGATATACCCGGAGGGGTGAACGTCACGCTGGCCGGGAACGCGATCAGGGTGAAGGGGCCAAAGGGGGAGATGAACTGGGTTTATCCCGAGCGAATTACGGTCGAGCTCAGTGAAGGTAAGCTCCTCGTGAACAGGTCTGGCGATCTGAAGGAAGAGAGGTCATTGCACGGACTTTCGAGAAGCCTGATCGCAAACATGGTTACCGGGGTTTCTCAGGGATACGAGAGGGTTCTCGAAATCTCGGGTGTCGGCTATAGGGCACAGGTTCAGGGGAACAAGATATCGCTCACTCTCGGATATTCTCATCCCGTGGAATATCACCTTCCCGAAGGCGTCAGTGCGGCCGTGGATCAGAAACAGACGACGATTACCCTCAGGGGAATAGACAAACAGCTGCTTGGTCAGATCGCAGCCAATCTCAGAGCCTTACGGCCCCCGGATATTTATAAAGGCAAGGGAATTCGTTATGCGGGTCAGCGCTTGAAGCTTAAGGTCGGTAAGGCCGGAAAGAAATAGAGACGAGGAGGTAGGAGGTTGGCTGAAGATACGCGAAAGGGAAGAGAAAGGCGCCATCAAAGGATACGAAAGAGGGTTTTGGGGACGGTTGAAAGACCGAGACTCTCCGTTTATAGAAGCCTCAGTCAGATGTATGCACAGGTCATTGATGACTCCAAAGGGGAGACACTCGTAGCAGCTTCGACCCTCGAGGCGGAGATTAAGCCCCTGAAGGGACACAAAGGGAACGTGGGAACGGCAAAGAAGGTCGGGGAGTTGATAGCGAAGAAGGCCTTGACCAAAGGAATAAAGAAGGTTGTTTTTGACAGGGGTGGCTACCTCTACCACGGAAGAGTCAAGGCGTTCGCTGATGCGGCGAGGGAAGCAGGACTGGAGTTTTAGCCGTTGTTGTTTTTTTGGGGAGTTGTCGGTTCTTGGCTGACAACCTGCAACTTATTACGATAGCTTTGTAAGGAGGTATGGTGGCAAGGATTGACCCAGACGGGCTGACACTGAAAGACAGGGTAGTGTATATCAACAGAGTAGCTAAGGTTGTGAAGGGAGGGAGAAGGTTCTCCTTCAGCGCCCTTGTTGTGGTCGGTGACGGCGGCGGAGTCGTCGGGATAGGAAAAGGGAAGGCAGCTGAAGTCCCCGAAGCCATCCGCAAGGCTGTGGAGCAGGCGAAGAAATCCCTCATGAAATTCCCTATTAAAGAGGGGACGATACCACACAGGATAATAGGCAGATACGGGGCCGGCTCTGTCGTCATGAACCCTGCAGTGAAAGGCACCGGGCTTATAGCCGGGGGTGCCGTCAGGGCGATCCTGGAGGTTGCGGGAATACAGGATATAGTCGCCAAGTCCCTCGGAGGGCATAATCCATTTAATACAGTCAAGGCCACGCTTGACGGCCTATCGAATCTGAAAGACCCGGGCGTTGTAACAAAACTCAGGAAGAGGGGCGAAGAAGAGCAGGATAATCAAGAGGTAAAGGAATAGGGGATCGTCATGAGAATCGAAGATTTGAAACCTGCGGAGGGCAGCAAAAAGCGGTGTAAACGCGTCGGAAGGGGTGTTGGTTCCGGACACGGCAAAACTTCCTGCAAGGGGCATAAAGGTCAGAAAGCGAGATCGGGCGGCACAAAGGGAAAGAGGGCTGGTTTCGAGGGAGGACAGATGCCGATGCAGAGGAGGCTCCCGAAGAGGGGGTTCAAGAATTATCCTTTTTCCAGGGAGTATGCGACCGTCAATTTCAGAGACCTTGCGAAAATAGAGGGCATAGCGGTAATAACCCCGGAGATTATATTTCAGGCCGGCATCCTGAAGGACATGAAGGACGGACTCAAGGTCCTCAGCGGAGGCGAAATGACGAGACCGCTGACGATCAGGGCGAACGCCTTCAGTGCGGCTGCGTTAAGTAAGATAACCGGGGCCGGCGGCAAGGCTGAGGTGATCTGATTGCGAATTATCACGGTCTTCCAGAATATCTTTAAGATAGCCGAACTGAAGAGCAGGGTGCTCTTCACCCTTGGTCTCCTGGCGGTATACCGAATAGGAGCTCACATCCCGACTCCGGGCATCAACGGAGAGGAACTGAGCAAGTTCCTTACGGAAAAGGGCGGGGCCCTGATGGGCTTCTTCGACATGTTCTCGGGAGGCGCGCTGTCCAGGGTGACTATATTCGCCCTCGGAATCATGCCCTACATCAGCGCTTCGATCATCCTTCAGCTTCTCACGGTCGTCATACCGGCCATCGGGAAGATGGCTAAGGAAGGCGAGGCCGGAAGGAAGAAGATCATTAAGTATACGAGGTACGGTACGGTCGTCATCAGTGCGATACAATCCTTCGGAATAGCCGTCGGACTCGAAGGGATGTCTCAGGGGGCATTTATCCAGAATCCGGGCTGGTCCTTTCGGCTCCTGACGATGATAACGCTCACGTCAGGCACCGCATTCATCATGTGGCTCGGTGAACAGATTACCGAGAGGGGCATAGGAAACGGAATATCCCTCATCATATTTGCCGGCATCGTGGCGAGATTCCCTAACGCCGTCATCAGCACCTTTAGGCTGGTTCAGGCGAACGAACTCTCCCTCTTCTTCGTCGTCTTTCTCTTGATCATGATGATCGCCGTTGTCGGTGCGATCGTTTTCATAGAGCGGGGACAGAGAAAGATACCCGTTCAGTATGCAAAGAGGGTGGTCGGCAGGAAGGTATACGGAGGACAAAGCACCCATCTGCCCCTGAAAATAAACACATCCGGGGTGATTCCTCCCATCTTTGCTTCTTCGATCATCATGTTTCCTGCAACCGTTGCAGGGTTTATACCCATACCCTGGGTGCAGAGCGTGGCACGGCAACTCTCTCCTGGGACCATGTTCTATACCTTGCTCTATGTCGGGATGATTTTCTTCTTCAGTTATTTTTATACCGCTATTATCTTCAATCCCGTCGACATCGCCGATAATCTCAAGAAATATGGCGGATACATCCCCGGCATACGTCCCGGCCAGAAGACATCCGAGTACATCTACAAGGTTCTTTCGAGGCTGACCTTTGTAGGTGCCATATACCTGGCCGTCATCTGCGTTCTCCCCGAATTCCTGATAAGGAAATTCAATGTGCCCTTTTATTTCGGCGGCACATCTCTGTTAATTGTCGTCGGTGTTGCTCTCGACACGGTCTCACAGATAGAGTCCCACCTCCTGACGAGGTCTTATGAAGGATTCCTCAAGAAGGGCAGGATCAAGGGGAGGAGATGAGAGCGATGTTCAGCGGGGTTGCCCTGATTGGCTGATTTGTTTTGCCTTCGGACCGCTCCGGAGGGGCTCTTTGAAAATGATAGTGATGCTTCCGGCTTCGGCGCAAGAGGATGATCATCATAAAGTCTCCTGAGGAGATCGATAGGATGGCCGAGGCGTGCCGCGTTGTGGCCGAGACCCTTAACGCCCTGAGAGAGATTGTCAAACCCGGCATCTCGACGAAGGAGATGGAGAGATTTGCAGAGGAAATGGTGGTAGCAAGGGGTGGAACGCTTGCGTTTAAGGGGTATAGGGGCTACCCGGCCGGGATATGTGCCTCTGTAAACAGTCAGGTCGTTCACGGCATACCGTCGTCGCTGGCGGTGAAAGAGGGAGATATCATAAGCATCGATCTGGGGGTATTCATGAACGGGTTTTATGGTGACGGAGCCGTCACCCTGGCGGTCGGCAAGATAAGCAGAGAGGCGGAAAGGCTCATCACCGTAACGGAAGAAGCCCTTTATTTCGGTATCGCGAAAGCGAAGCCGGGGAACCGGGTCTCGGATATATCATATGCCATCCAGAGACATGTAGAGAAAAACGGTTTTTCGGTTGTAAGGACATTTGTCGGCCACGGGATAGGGAGATCATTGCATGAAGAGCCGCAGGTTCCCAATTATGGCGGTCCCGGACAAGGGCCGAGGCTGAAGGAAGGGATGACCTTCGCTGTAGAGCCGATGGTGAATGAAGGCAGATATGAGGTTAGGGTCCTCGATGACGGATGGACGGCGGTGACCTCGGACGGCAGCCTCTCGGCGCATTTCGAACATACGATAGCCATCACTGAGAATGGCCCGAGAATATTGACTAGAATAGAATAATTTCATTAAAATAGATACTTTATGGCAAAAGAAGAGAATATAGAGGTTCAGGGTACGATCGTTGAAACGTTGCCAAATGCGATGTTCAGGGTTGAACTCGAGAACGGGAAAGTCATTCTCGCATATGTGTCGGGCAAGATGAGGATGCACTTTATCAAGATACTGCCCGGGGATAAGGTCACGATCGAACTCTCTCCCTATGACCTTACAAAAGGTAGGATAACATACAGATTCAAATAAAAGAGCGGGAGATCGCAGTCGCCGGAACGATATATATTCAATAGCAGCCGGCAATGTGCAGATACTCGTTAGCTGAAAGGGAGCAGAAACATGAAGGTGAGATCGTCGGTAAAGCCCATATGTTCAAAGTGCAAGATTGTGAAAAGGCGGGGAGTCGTCAGGGTGATCTGTGAGAACCCTCGCCACAAACAGAGGCAGGGATAGGAGGAAGCGATGGCGAGGATCGCGGGTGTTGATTTACCAAAGAACGAGCGCGTTGAGATAGGGCTGACGAGAATTTTCGGTATCGGCAGGTCCCTTTCTCAGAAGATACTCGGCGAGACCGGGATCAGTCCTGATGTCAGGGTCAAGGAACTGAAAGATGATGATATTGTGAAAATAAGGAACGTCATTGACCGGGACTTCAAGGTTGAGGGTGACCTGAGGCGAGACATAGCCATGGGCATAAAGAGGCTTACGGATATCGGCTGTTACCGCGGGGTTAGACACCGCCTCGGATTGCCTCTCCGGGGGCAGAGGACAAAGACAAACGCCCGCACACGGAAGGGGCCGAGGAAGACTATTATGGGCAAGAAGAAGGAGGCTTAATATATGGCGCAGAGAAAAAAGACCGCTAAAAGAGAGAAGAAAAGTATCAGCGTAGGCGCGGCCCATATTCAGGCGACTTTCAATAATACGATCGTCACCATCACCGACCAGACCGGCGGGGTGGTTACGTGGTCGAGTTCCGGAAGCCTCGGGTTCAAGGGGTCGAGAAAGGGGACGCCCTATGCAGCGCAGATGGCTGCGGAGGCAGCAGCGAAAAAGGCCATCGATATGGGCATGAAGCAACTGGACGTCTTTGTTAAGGGTCCGGGCGCGGGAAGGGAGTCTGCGATAAGGGCGTTACAGGCGGCAGGTCTGGACATTAACCTCATAAAGGATGTGACGCCGGTTCCCCATAATGGATGCAGACCCCCAAAGAGAAGGAGGGTGTAAGTGTCGAGATATATCGGACCAGTATGCAGAATGTGCCGGAGAGCGGGCGAGAAGCTCTATTTTAAGGGAGACCGGTGCTACACGGAAAAATGCGGTGTGGAGAGAAGAAAATATCCCCCGGGGCAGCACGGTCAGGGCCGTGCGAAACTCTCCGACTACGGGGTGCAGCTCATGGAAAAGCAGAAAGTGAGAAAGCCCTACGGTCTCGTCGAGAGGCAGTTCAGGAAATATTTCCACGAAGCGGAGAGGCGCAAGGGGGTAACCGGTGAGGTATTATTGCAGCTTCTCGAATGTCGCCTTGATAATGTGGCTCACAGAATGGGATTCGCAGCCAACAGGAGGCAGGCGAGGCAGTTCATAACCCACGGGCACTTCCTCGTTAACGGCAGACCGGTGAACATCCCCTCCTATATTGTGAAAGCCCAGGACACCATAGAAATCAGGGAGTCAAGCAGGTCTATCCCTTTCATTCAGGAGAGCCTCGAGAAGGTCGGCCACCGCGGAATTCCGGCCTGGATCGAGATGGACTTTGCCAATTTCAGAGGTAAGGTTCTCCACGTCCCGTTGAGGGAAGAGATACAGCTTCCTGTAAAAGAGCAGCTCATTGTTGAGCTTTATTCGAAATAGGAATCATAGTAATTTTGAGGCAGAGGAGGCCTAATGGATTTAAGGAAAAAAGGCTTTCAATTACCCGATAAGATTCGGTTTGACGAAGAGACTCTCACCGATACTTACGGAAAACTCGTTGCAGAGCCCTTTGAGCGGGGCTTCGGCATCACCATCGGCAACGCGCTGAGGAGGGTCCTTCTCTCTTCGATAGAGGGTGCTGCTGTTACCGCCGTCAAGATGCGGGGAGCCCTGCATGAGTTTTCGAGTCTGACAGGAATCAAAGACGATGTTCTGGACATCATCCTGAACATCAAGAAGCTGAGATTTAAGATGCACGGGGACGGTAAGAAGGTGGTCACTGTCAAGGTGAACGGACCGAGGGAAGTGAAGGGCAGCGACCTGCACCTCGATTCAGGGATAGAGATCCTCAACCCGGATCTTAGCATTACGACTCTCGACAAGGGTACCGTCTTCGATGCCGAGCTCCTTATCCGGAAAGGGAAAGGGTATGTCCCGGCAGAACTCAACAAGGAAGAAGGTCTCCCGATTGATATGCTTGCGATAGACTCTGTCTTCAGCCCTATCCAGAAGGTCAACGTTACCGTCGAAAAGGCGAGGGTCGGAAGGGCGACCGATTATGACAGACTCGTGGTAGAGATATGGACGGACGGGGGGATAAATCCCCAGAACGCTATCTCCCAGGCGGCCTCTATCATTATGGATTACATGGACTTTTTTATCTTTGAAGAGGCGGAAGAAGGCGAGGAATTTGAGGCCGGTGAAAGTTCCGCGATGGCTATGGCGTCAGGAGTCGGTGATCCTGCAGTCAATGAGAATCTCTCGAAGAGCGTCGATGAACTCGAGCTTTCCGTCCGCGCGTCGAATTGCCTGAAGAATGCCCAGATAAAGACGATTTCAGAACTGGTTCAGAAGACTGAGCATGAGATGCTGAAGACAAAGAATTTCGGACGCAAGTCCCTTAACGAGATTAAGGAAGTGCTTCATTCCATGGGGCTGCGCCTCGGCATGAGGCTCGATCTGGATTCACTGAAATAACGATATGCAGGTTGGTGGAGGTAGAGACAGGCATGCGACATAGAGTTTCCGGCAGATTATTCGGGAGGACGGCAAATCAGAGGAAGGCGCTCTTGAAAGGCCTTATGGCCTCCTTGTTTGAGCATCAGCGGATAGAGACGACCCTCGCGAAAGCCAAAGAAGTGAAGAAACTGGCAGAAAGGGTCGTGACCTTGGGGATACGGGGAGACCTTCATGCGAAACGCGTAGCCCTTTCTCAAGTCCCGAACAGAAGCGCCATCGCAAAACTGTTCAATGAGATAGCGCCGAGATTTTCCGGGAGGAACGGAGGATATCTCAGACTGGTTCAGACAAGAACCAGGGTGAATGACGGTGCGCCGATGGCGGTCCTTGAGTTTATCGATTATGAGGAGATAAGGTCAAAGAAAGAGGAACCGAAGAAGGAAGAGCCGAAGAAGGCGGAATCGAAGGCTAAGGCGGAATCGAAGCCAACAGAAGCAAAGGAAAAGAAACCGGCGAGGGCCAGGAAGAAGAAAGAAGGTGAGTGATCTTTGGCTCATACTGGGAGTAATCGTCGCCTGGCTCATTCTCCAGTATCTCGTCTTTCCCAGGCTGGGGCTCCCGACGTGAGGGGTCAACGAGAAGGGGTCGGCGACCTCGAAAAAGAAATGTTAAGATACTGAACGACTGCTCTCGATTTTCAGCTTCGTTTCCTTCCTGGTAACCAATTTTTCTATCGATAGGTTTTTTTTACGGAGTTCGTTCATGAAGAAAAAAGTTCTCATGACAGTAAAGGAAAGCGGCCTGGCTTCCCTTTCGTTCCGGAGATGATCTGCGAAAGATTCGCTTTCCGGATATCCTATCGATCCGTTCCTTGATCTTTCTCTTCGGTGCCCGTTCTTTCCTGTTTCTGAGGTGAGGACGTTTTTCCTCTTCTCAGCCGTTCGCTGATGCGTTCCACGATCACATAGAATACCGGCACGAACGGGATGGCGAGAAGGGTCGAAGAGATCATGCCGCCAAAAACGACGGTGCCGATCGATCGCTGGCTGGCGGAGCCCGCCCCGAAGGCGAAGACGAGCGGCACAACCCCCAATATAAAGGCAAAAGAGGTCATCACGATCGGCCGGAATCTCCGGCGAGTCGCCTCAATAGCCGCCTCGGGAATGCTCATCCCCCCATGGTGCAGATCGCGTGCGAATTCCACGATCAGGATCGCGTTCTTGCTCGAGAGTGCGATCATGAGCACCAGGCCGACCTGCGTAAAAAGGTTGTTGTCATATCCCCGCAGGAGGAGGGCCAGCAGGACCCCGGTAAGCGCCATCGGGACAACGAGTACGATAGCCGCAGGTGATGTCCAGCTCTCATATAGGGCTGCCAGCACCAGGTATACGAGGATGATGGAGAGGGCATAAATGAAGTAAGCCTGTTTGCCGACCTTTTTTTCCTGGTAACTGGAGGTAGTCCAGTCGTATGAGATCCCCTCGGGTAATTTTTGAGTGGCCATCTGTTCCATGGTAGTGAGGGCCTGGCCGGAACTGAATCCGGGTGCCGCGGAGCCGTAAATGGCTGCAGCAGGATAGAGATTGTAGCGTGTTATCAATTCAGCCCCGAACAACGGCTTCACATCAAGCAGGGCACCCATCGGTACCATCTCGCCCCGGGAATTTCCGACATACAAATTCTTTATGTCCTCAGGCTGGAGTCGGTAGCGGTCGTCAGCCTGGACGTACACCTGAAATACCTGGTTGTATCTATTGAAGAGGTTTACGAACGACGAGCCGAGATATGCCCTGAGCGTATCAAATACATTCGATACGGGTACCTGCAGCGACTCTGCCTTCGTCCGGTCGATGTTCAAATAGAGCTGCGGGTTGCCGATGCTGAATGTGGTCTGAAGCCCCCCTAAGCTAGGGTGCGAATTCCCCGCTTGGACGAGTTCATCCGTTGAGCGCTTGAGCTGATCGAGACCCAGACTGGTCCGGTCTTCCACCATCATCTGAAAGCCCCCTGTCTGGCCCAGTCCGCGGATCGGGGGGGGGATCACCGCAAAGGCGAGTGCGTCCTCGATGCCTCCGAGCTGACGGTTTATGTTCGAGATAATGACGTCCTGGCTCAAGGCCGAGCCTCGTACGCCCCAGTCCTTGTAAGCGAAGAACGTGGACGAGACATTCGGGACGTTAGCGAAGTCAAGGACCGAGAAGCCGCCTATGGTCACCCAGGTGGCGATCCCGGGAGTCTTTCTCAAGATGTCGTTGACCTTGTAAGCCACCCGCTGCAGCCTCGGCTGTGATGAGCCCGGAGGCAGTATCGTCACGAGAATGGCATAGCCCTGATCCTCTGTCGGGAGAAACCCTGTCGGCCTGCTCAGGAAGATCAGGAAGGACGCCGTGATGATGACAGAAAAGATGATCACAAAGAGGACCGCCCGCTTCACCATAAAGGTGACGAGAGTGACATAACCGTTTGTCATCGCCTGAAATGTCTT
>DASPUT010000227.1 GCA_035622735.1 Thermodesulfovibrionales bacterium
CGCTTGGGGGGTGTGCGACCCTCCCGACAGGTCCGAGCGTGATGGTGTTGCCGCCACAGGACAAGCCCTTTGAGGTATTCCAGGCCGAGGATGCCTCTTGCAGGCAGTGGGCGGCGCAGCAGATCGGGATAAGTCCTCAGGAGACGGCCAATCAGAATACCGCCCAAGGGGCGGCCGGCGGCGCGCTCGTCGGAGCGGGCCTCGGTGCTGCTATCGGGGCAGCTTCAGGCGCTGCGGGGGTTGGTGCGGCCATCGGCGCTGCGAGTGGACTCCTCGTCGGTTCGGCCGCAGGCTACAATGCAGGCCAGGCTTCCGGATGGGAGGCGCAGAGGAGATACGACATAGCGTATCAGCAGTGCATGTATGCGAAAGGGAATCTTATTCCGGGAGCTGTCACAAGAACGCGCACTACCCACAGAGTGCCGCCGCCTCCTCCACCCCCTGATTACGGCGGTGCGCCGCCGGATTTCGGCTCTTACGGCACCGTACCTCCGGGAGAATAACCGCTCCGCATAAGCGCTCTCACGGGCAGCAATATCTCGGGTGAAGGCATTCACCGAATGTTTTCGGTCCTGAGTCTTATTTCGCACTTCACCGGTTTGAAGGACCGCGGGGAAAGTTCTCTCTTTCTCTCACATTGTCGCGTCGGGAAGAATGAGAATTTCTGACCGTCTCCCTGAGTCTCATTTACATTGTCCCGTCTCCTGTAATACAATGAAGCGTGATTCGATACACGCTTTTTCAGAGCGAGGACAATATCTTGATCCACAAATTGCTCGCAATCTCTTTTCTTCTTTTGTTATTCGGATGCGCGACCGTCCCGCCGGAACAGAACCCTCCGAAAGAGGAACCGAAGTTCGTAGTCAGAACCGACCAGGATAGTATTGAAGTGGGGAAATTACTCTTCGACTCGAGATGCAGAAAATGCCATGATCCCTATAAGGATGTCGGCTTCCCCGTCGGACTGCATGGCATTCTCAAAAAGAAATCTCTCCCGGTGAGCGGGAAGCCCGCCACCCCCGAGAATATCGCGAAGCAGATACGGCATCCGTTTTACGAGATGCCGGAATTTACAGACCTCTCCGACGATGATATCCTCGATTTAATCGCTTACCTGAATACCCTCTAGCTGAACGTTTCTCATAGTTCAACGTATTATTCCTCTTTTTTCGCCGCAGGCCAAGGGACGCCGCCCGGACCCATTCCCTTCATCATATGCAACATGATACCCGCGATGGCCTTTGCCACAGCAGCCTTGATCGGATTAATGTTCGCGTCATAGTAGTAAGCCTTGCCAAGATGAAACGCATGGTCCGCCGGTAAATAGTGCCGGCATTCGTGGTATGCCCTCTGCCTGAGGAGGAAGAGGACAAGGCTGCGCATCGTGGGCGAAGGCAGAGACTTTTCCAGGCAGGCCCGGTAGAACTCTTTGGCGGCAGCATCGATGGCGCGTTCCTTCTTTGCGACAGTGCGTTCAGTCTGAGGCCAGGGCGGCGTCGCGATCCCCAGCTCGTGGACGACCCGGGAGCCACCGAGTGCGTTTCCCAGGAACGATAGCGCCGCCTTAGGGCTGTCGCCTCCGGTGTTCACCACGGTCAGCACCTTCTGGCGGTGGAAGCGCGGCCGGTGATTCGAGTAGGCGAACCGGTCGATGAAATTCTTCATAAGCCCGCTGACATTGAGCACGTACATCGGCGATGAGAGGATGACTCCGTCGGCAGCAAGCAGTTTTTGCTCAATCGCGGCTCGATCATCCTGAAGCGGGCATCTCTCCTCGCCCTTTGCCATGCACGTATAGCAGCCGGTGCACTGCCTGAGGTTCGCATCCTTCAGGAAGAGGTACTCGAACTCGATGTCGCCCATCGCTTTCATCCTATGTTCGATCATCTTCACGATCCTATGGCCTGAGCCCCTTCCCTTGGGGCTGCCCATGATCACCAGTATATTCATGCCCTGTCTCCCAGTCGGGCGCAACCTGCCCGGCAATGATATTGCGTCTGCAAATCAGCGACTACGCTTGCCTTGAAAGGCTATCTACCTTGGGCCGTTGCGAAGTGATCTTCGACCGTCTCATCAAGCCGGATGTAAACTCGTATGATTCCTCCAGGCTCGAGAAAATATGACGTAAAGAGAACATCACTGAGTCCATACGCCAAAGGATAATACAGTGGTCGAATCTCGTAGCCTATGGTTATTCCTACGGGATCCAGTATCTTACTCACTCTCGCCTGTTTATAGTCAGGATTCTTACTGCCGACAAATGCAAGGGCAATTGGAAAGGCATACTGACCGCTGACATTCCTCCACACGCTGTAATAAAAGTCTGGCACGTAGGGTTCTATGAAATATCCGGTTCCCTCCAGGCTAAGAAAGCCCAATGTTCTAAGGCTATCATATTGTCCTTCACTGTAGAGTATAAGAGTATATAGACCATTTATCTCCCGAACATCTTGCACCCTTTCTGTCCTCAGTGCTATTCCTCCAGCACAACCACACGCAATGGAAAGCACCCCCATCAAAAAAACAGCCATGATGAATTTCGTCTTACGAATCCTCAATACACTTTTGACGTGCCTGCACCTCGGCGCACATGTCGTCAGTAGATACACTATCCACGAGCTTTCAATTTTAGGCCTGCAGTCCCTTGATTGCATTACACCCTTTTTTCGAGCTGACGCGATCACCGTTTTGTTTTAATTGTAGCATACACATGAATGTGGCTGACTGTAGCATACCAGAACGGTCTCAAATACTCAGCGTTTGTGACTTTGGATAACTCAGGAGACGTTATTAATTTTGTCTCGTGTGAATCTCAATCGCTTGATTTTCATCAAACCTATTCTTGTATGTAGTACAAAAGGAACTTCTCGAATTGAAGTTACTATTGAAAAATAATGCCTGCGCTATGATGGTCTGAGGTCAGGCAGGAGGGGAGTCGATAGTCATCAAGATTTGCAACTCGCGTGACTTCCATATGCGAGAGGCGAAAAGGAGGGGCGGCAAACTCCCGCCCCTCCTTTTCGCGACAAAGCTGGAGCACGTTCTTACTTGGCTTTCTTCTCCGACATGATCATAATCTCGACCGCGGTAGATTTTCCGTCTTTTTCATTAAACTTCACTTTCACATTTTGCCCTGACTTAAGATCGTTGAAGGTTTTCGTTTGCTTGTCCATGCTTATCTTTGTCATGTCGTTTGTTGCGAACGTCACGTCACCCTTCCACCTGTTGTCGGCCGCCGCTTTTACCCCTTCAATAGAATGCACGGTCACCGTCTTGGCTCCTGCATCGATGGAAACCACCGGTCCCTTGAGAGAATACATCTCGTCCGCGGCAATGGCGACAACGGCAAAGGATACTACGATCATCAATACGAAGCCCGTAGCGAGAACTTCTTTCATCTCATTTCACCTCCTTCCTCGGTATCTAATCCGTATTTAGAAGATAACTCTCTGCACGGTTCGTCTCTTCTTTTCGCTTATCCATTCATAATTAAAGGCTATCACACAAAAGCCCCTTGTCAATAGTATTTAGGATACATTCAGATGGCAAATACCATATTCCAGCTTCGTACTGTCCAGAACAGCATTGTGGGGTGCATAACCTGCTGTATTCTGGTGATTTCAAGGAATGATCCGTGGCTTGATTAAGAATACACAAGGTGTTGTAACGGGAAGCGACAAACCCTCTTCGCCTCTCGCTTTTCCTTGTCGATCATTCTTGTACCACTTCAATTGCGATTTTAGACAAAAAAGGCCGATCTTTGCAAAAGTCCAATGAAATAACTCGGAAAAGGCTTCTCTTGCCGCTTTTTCTTCTCTTTATAGGCTTCACTCCGAATGTACGACATTGCTTAGAGCCGCGAACTTTTTTAGATTAAAGCAAGAGATAATCTGAAAAGAAAGGAGGGTAATTATGAAAACACGCGAAAGTTCTTCAGGCGTCTTGACTGCAGTCAGGGTGTCTTACCAGACGGCGAAGATTGACGGCTTGGATATCTTCTACCGGGAAGCGGGGCCGGAGGACGCTTCCACTCTGCTCCTGCTGCATGGGTTCCCGACTAGTTCTCACATGTTTCGCAATTTGATTCCGGCGCTTGCTGACGAGTTCCACCTTATCGCACCGGATTATCCCGGTTTCGGGAACAGCTCAATGCCCTCTGTGGGCGAGTTTGAGTACACATTCGATAATCTGTCCAACGTGATCGAGAAGTTCAGTGATGAAATCGGATTAAAGAGATACACATTATATGTTCAGGACTACGGTGCACCCGTCGGTTTCCGACTGGCTGTCAAGCATCCCAACCGTATAGAGGGGATCGTGGTGCAGAACGGCAATGCATACACCGAGGGAATTGACAACGACTTCTGGAAACCACTCAAGGATTACTGGAACGAAAGGACGGTTCAACGCGAGAAGCCCCTGCGAGGCTTCTTAACCCGTGAAGCCACCATCTGGCAATATACTCATGGCGTTCGTGAGAAGGATGCGATCAGTCCCGACAACTGGAACATCGACCAGCCACTGCTTGAACGACCGGGAAATGCCGAGATCCAGCTTGCCCTTTTCTATAGCTACGGCAGCAATCCAGCACTGTATCCGAAATGGCAGGCTTACTTCCGGGAGCATCAGCCACCGACGCTCATTGTCTGGGGGAAAAACGATCAGATTTTCCCTCCGGCCGGTGCGGAGCCGTACAAGAGAGACCTGGAGAATCTGGAATTTCACCTGCTCGACACCGGACATTTCGCCCTTGAAGAGGACAGCCAGAAGATAGCCGACCTGATGCGAAATTTCCTCAGAAGGAACATTGTGCGATAAGAGATGGGGATTAGACCTCAGGCGCGGTGGCAAATCCTGATCGTACTCTCAATGTTGTTGCGCCCAGAGGAAATTGCGGCCTTCGGGAAGGACCGTTGCCTCTTTTATCGTTGAGACTCTCAGAATACGACTTAGGAGGATGTCTGAAAATTTAGAGAATGTTCTTTAACCTCTATCAAATCTTGTGACGCTGTTGCAAGAGCACCTTGGCAGTTTGAGCTAATTTTGCCGCGGACGTCCCCCGTTTAGAGAAAAATTCGTCTGCTCCGGCATTCATGATCTTCTCTTTGACATCCTGTGTGTCATGTCCGGAACATATTATTACCGGAAGCTCTTTCCATTTTGGGTTTGCCTTTAAGACTGATAGTACTTTAAACCCATCGATTCCTTTCATATAGAGGTCAAGGATTATAAGATCTAACTTCTCTTCTGCAATAAATTTCATAGCTTCTATCCCGTCCATTGCCTCTATAACATCAAATCCTTCTTTACAGAGCGCATTCTTGATCGCCTGCCGAGAAGTGTCGCTGTCCTCGACCAAAAGAACTTTCTTCCTTTCTCTGTCGGACTGGTCAGGCCCTTTTGTTATGCTTTCGATTATTCCCCTAATTTGAGCCTTCTGCTCATCATTCAAGCCAACAAAAGCTACACCCATTCCGATTCCTGGTTGACAATATCGGACCTGTACCTTAAATGTGAACTTCTTTTCTTTAAAAGGAATCGTTAAATCAATCAGACTATTTATTTCATAAGATTGTAGGCCGGAAATGTAAAGACCGCCTTCGCTTATATCCATGCTCGTAGATATTCTTGTGCCGTCCAAGAGAATGTCTTCTCTATAAGGAAATCTCTCGGATCCCCGGCGTTCTTTTTCTCCTGCGTAATCCATCCCATTGATTATACTCTGAGAATAGTAAGCTGGCAATTGAAATTATTGCTTACTATCGCCGCAGTGATTTCCGTTCATAATCCGCAAATCTAATCACAGGCAACGGCTCGGGACGTGCTTGGTAGGCGTGATTCAAGGCGACCGATTCGAGGATGAGTGGATAATAGGATAAGTGGATAATAGTCGTGTCAACTCAGGAAGAAAACTATTTGTGCACCGATACTGCGGGCAGTCCTATCGACGTTAAGAGAAGGGAAAGTGGACGGTAGGGGATTCGAACCCCCGACTTCCACGTTGCGAACGTGGCGCTCTCCCAGCTGAGCTAACCGCCCTATCCCGCGCTGCCTCTCCTTACTCCTGAATAGTTTGCCGCCTCCTGCCCTGCGAAGCCATCCCTATTTTCCCTCTTTCTGCCCTATGCCTGCCTCTGATTGTTTTGCGACGACGACGAGAACATATCTTTCGGGATAGAGGTATTTTCGGGCGACCCTGAGGACGTCCTCCTTTGTTACAGCAGTGATATATGCCGGATACTTCTCGACATAATCGAGACCGAGACCGTAGAATTCGACGGCGGTGAGAAAATCGGCTATCTTCCTGTTCGTGTCGAGCCTTCTCGGAAAGCTTCCTGTCAGATACGACTTGGCATCATCCATCTCCTGCTCAGAAACCGGGACAGACCGCATTTTGTCGATCTGCTTCCGTATTTCGTCTATGACGGTCTTCGCCGACCCGTTTTTTGTCTGGACACGCACCTCAAACAGCCCTCCCTCCTTTTCGGAGTCGAAGAAGCTATGGATGTCATAGGCGAGTCCGAGTTCATCTCTCACGGTCTGCATCAGCCTCGATGAGAACCCTCCGCCCCCGAGGATATAGTTCATGACCGAGACGGCATAGTAATCGGGGTCGCCCCTCCTTATCCCCGAATGCCCGAGGACGATATTTGCCTGAGTGAGGTCACGGTCGATGAGGATCGTCTTCTTCTCACCCAAGGGCTCGAGGGAGGCAGGCCCCCGCGGCACGTCGGCTGCCTTCCATCCGGGAAGGAACCGCTCGATGAGGGCGGTCAACTCGCTGGCGGAGAGATCACCGACGACAGAGAGAATCGCGTTGTTCGGGCGGTAGTATTCGCTGTGGAACCTGACGATATCTTCCCGCGTGATCGCGTCTATCGTCCCGCTGCTCCCGGTTACGAGTCTTCCGTAAGGGAGGTCTCCGAATACGCCCTTCTTGAACGCCTTATCCGCGACAAAGGATGGCTCTTCTTCGCTCTGTCTGAGGCCGCCCTTTATGAGTTCTTTCTGACGACGTATCTCTTCGTCGGGGAATGTCGGGTTGAGCACGATATCGGCAAAGAGTTCGAATCCTCTCTCGATATCCTTTTTCAGGACCGAGAGGGTGACCGTCGTAAAGTCGCTCCCTGCTGAGGCGCCCAGTGAGGCACCCAGGAATTCTGTTTCTTCGCTGACAACAGCGGAGGTGCGCGTCTTTGTCCCTTCGGTGAGGAGTTCCGCGGTGATGTTCGCTAGCCCCGCCTTTTCCGGAGATTCATTGAGCGGGCTCGCCTTCACGAGGAGCGTCACCATTACGATAGGCAGATTATGCCTCTCGACCTGAAGGGTAGTCAATCCGCTAGATAAGACGGTTCTCTTGACGTCAAGGGCATCGAGATTCCCCGCGAAGAAGAATAAGGCGAGCGGGGTGAGCAGAAGGAGGCCCTTCAGCCCTCTCACACCGCCTCTGAGTCTGCCCCTTTCCACTATTTCTTCACCTCTTCCTTTTCCTTTGTCGGGATGAGGATGCCGACAGTCCTGTTCTCTTCGGTCAGGTATTTTACCGCAACCCGCTGGACATCCGAAGGGGTCACCTTTCTTATCCCTTCGAGATAGGTGTCCATGAGTAGCCATCCCCCGAGTATCTCGAAGCCCCCTATCTTCGAAGCCTGCATGTAGAGGGAGTCCTGACTGAAGATGAAGGCAGCCTCGATCTGGTTTTTTGCCTTCTGGATTTCTCGTTCCGAAGGCGGCGTGTTTCTTAACAGCTCAATCTCTCCGTAGAGCGCCTTCTCGACATCGGCGATATCCCGCCCCGGTGCGGCCGTTCCCCAGAAGATCATGAGGAAGGGATCGATGGTCATTCCGTCATAGTCTGCCCCCGTACTCAGGGCAAGGTGCTTCTCATAGACGAGAGAAGTGTAGAGGCGCGAGCTTTTCCCTCCGGAAAGAATCACGCTTAAAACCTCAAGCCCGAAACTGTCTTCATGGGGAATGCCAGGCGTATGGTAGCCGATGAGAACGTAGGGGAGTTCGGCCTCCTTTTTCAGGGAGAGCCTTTTTTCTCCTTCCTGGACCGGCTCTTTCGTGATGTGATGTTCCCCGGGTTCGCCTCTCTTCATAGCACCGAAGGATGCCTCAATTTTCTTCACGGTCTCTCCGGGATTGACATCCCCCGCTATAACGATAAAGGCGTTATCGGGGACGTAATACTTCTTGTAATAGGTATAAAGCTCGTCCCGCTGAAGCGATATGATATCGGACATCCATCCGATGATCGGCCTGCGATAGGGGTGAGCCATGAAGGCGGTAGCATCGAACCTCTCGAACAGGGCATTCTGGGGGTCGTCCTCCGAACGGAGCCTCCGCTCTTCCATGACGACGTTCTTCTCGGCTGCCATCTCCTTCGGGTCGATGATGAGGTTGGTCATCCTGTCAGATTCGAGGTCTATCGAGATGCCGATTCTGTCTGACGCCATAATCTGGAAATACGCGGTATAATCTTTCGTGGTATGGGCATTGTCGATTCCGCCGTTTCTCTGGATGATCCGGGAGAACTCCTTTGAACCGTATTTCTGTGTCCCCTTGAACATCATATGTTCAAGGAGGTGGCTTAATCCCGATTTTCCCGACAGCTCATCCCGCGAACCTACCCGGTACCAAATCTGGAATGTGGCGAGCGGGACTTTGTGGTCTTCGCTGATGAGGATCTTCAGGCCGTTATCGAGGGTATATTCCTTCACCCCGGCCCCTTCTGAAAAAGGCGTCAGCAGGAAAAGACCGATAAGGAAAGCGAACACTGCGTATGATCGTGGCATGACTAGAATATACCAGAAAGGGATGGGCTCTGACAAATAGGCAGCCGATGCATAACCATTACCGTTGGAGTATTATAAGGGTATGCGCCGTCCTCTCAGGACGCTTTCGAATTCCTCCTGAGGACGGCGGCTGGAACGGAGGCATAACGCGATGGTGAGAAAAGGACTTATCTTAAAGATCTTCGACGCCGCAAATATGCAGCGGTGGAACGACAAGATACGGCCGGTAGAGTTGAGGGAACTCGACAAACAGGCCCATAAGATGATGATCGCCTATTTCCTCGGAAAGTTTGAAGAGGGCGAGGAAGGATTCAGCTGGACCGAGATTATCGAGGGAGGTCTCTTTGAATTCCTCCAGCGCCTCGTCATTACCGACCTGAAGCCCCAGATCTTTTACCAGATAGCGCGGGATACGGATAAGTATAGGATGTTGAACGAGTGGGTCTACGGAAAGCTAGAGCCCTTCGTGTCACCCCTTGGAGAAGATTTCTGCAGGAGGTTCCGGGAATATTTCTCGGACGCCGAGGACACGGTGAACAAGAGGATCCTGAAGGCGGCCCACTTCTATGCCACGAAATGGGAGTTCGACATCATAGAGCGTGCGAATCCCGCGGGCTACGAAATCTCCGACATCAAGAAGGATCTCCAGAGCCGCCAGGAAAGATACTACGACCTGAAGGGAATACATCATCTCGCGTTGTACACGCGGCTCAGGAATTTCATAGATCTCTGCGGAGAGCTGAGATTCCAGCTTCGGTGGAGCCATATCCACAGGGTGCCGAAGACATCGGTAATCGGCCATATGCTCATCGTCGCTGTCCTCTCCTACCTCTTTTCTCTCGAAATCGGGGGCTGCCGGAGAAGGTGCGTCAACAACTATTTCACCGGGCTCTTCCATGATCTTCCTGAGGTCCTCACGAGGGACATCATCTCACCGGTGAAGAGATCCGTCGAGGGACTGGACGGCCTCATCAGGGAATACGAGAAGCAACAGATGGACAAGGAGGTCTATGCCCTGATACCGGAAGCGTGGCATCAGGACATGAAGATGTTCACGGAAAATGAATTCTCGGGAATCGTGACGATACACGGGAAGAGGGAAGAAAGGACGTCCGATGAAATCAGCAGGGACTATAACCTAGACGAATTTAATCCGCGGGACGGCCAGCTCGTTAAGGCGGCTGACGAACTCGCCGCATTTGTGGAAGCATACCTCGGCCTAGAAAACGGCATCAAATCCCACGAACTGGAAGAGTGTAAGAACATCTTGAAGGTGAAATACGAGCAGTCGATCGTCGCGGGGATAAAGTTCGGAAAGATCATGGCCGACTTTGAATAAGGGGCGGCGGCCTATTCCTTCCAGACCGTGATCGCGATATCGGGGCACATCTGTGCGCAGAGACAGCAGCCGTTACAGGCATCGGGATTCGCGGCACTCGCGGGGAAATATCCGCTTGCGTTAAATTCCTCATCGATGCGGATGACGCCTTCGGGACAGGCGAGGACACAAAATCTGCAGCCCTTGCAGAGTTCCCGCTCTATGGTGATCTTCCCCTTCATGATTCTCTCCCGAGGAGTTCCCGGGCGTGTTTCCGGGATATATCGGTAACCTTCCCGCTGAGCATCCTCGCTATCTCCTCTTCCCGTTCTTCCCCAGTGGGTATCTTTACTCTAACAGAAACGCCGTCTTTTTTCCGGACCTTCTCTATCACGATGTGGCGGTCGGCCACTGACGCGATCTGGGGAAGGTGGGTAATGCAGAAGACCTGATGTTTTCGGGCGAGGCTTTTCAGTCTCTTCCCGACGAATTCTGCCGTTCTGCCGCCGATGCCGGCATCCACCTCGTCGAATATGAGGACCGGTATCCTGTCCACCTCAGCCAGGGTCTCCTTCAAGGCGAGCATCACCCTCGAAAGTTCTCCTCCTGATGCAGTCCTGCTCAGGGATTTTGGAGGCTCGCCCTCATTGGCAGAAAAGAGGAACTCGATCGAATCCATGCCTGCTGGGGAGAGGGGGGCAGGCCGGATGGCGATCGAGAATTCCGCCTTTTCCATGGCGAGTTCTTTCAGAACGCCCTTGACCGCGGTCTCTATCCTGCCCGATGCCTTCCGCCGCAGATCCGTAAGCAGGGCCGCCTTCTCGCGGAGGTACCTCTCGCGCTCATGGAGGGCGGCCTCGATCTCGCGCACCCGCTCATCGGAAAGGGTGAGACTCTCGAGCTCCTTCTCCGACTTATCGCGGTAACGGAGTATCCCCTCGATATCCTCCCCGTATTTCCTCTCGAGCCTTTTCAGGAGATCAAGCCGCGTCTCTACATCATCAAGCCTGTGCGGGTCGAGATCGTATCGGTCGCGGTATGCCCGCAGGGACGACGAAGCGTCATCGATCAGGGGCTTCGCGGATTCGATGATGCCGAGGATTTCCGCAATACCCTGATCTATCCGCGAGACCTCTCTCAGCAGGGAGATCGCAGAGGAGAGCCTTTCCGATGCCGGTCCTTCTCCGCTGTAGAGGAGCGAGTATGCTCCGTCGGTGAGCTCAAGGAGCTTCGTGAGATTTGACAGGATCCCCCGCTCCTCCTCAAGCGCCTCTTTTTCCCCGGGTCTCAGCGCCGAAGCATCTATCTCCTGAATCTGGAATTTCAGGAAGTCGATCCTCTGCTCCTTTTCCCTGAGGTTCGACGTGAGGTCAGATAATTCGTTCTTCATCACCTGCACTTCTCGGAACAGGTTCTCGAGTTCTGTTCGTTCTCCACCGAGCTTTCCATACGCATCGACGAGCGCACGCTGGTTTTCTGTGGAGAGGAGGCTCTGGTGTTCATGCTGTCCGTGGATGTCGACAAGGGTGTGGCCGAGTTCGAGGAGTGTCTGGAGATTGACCATGGCATCATTAATGTAGGCCCGGCTCTTGCCCGATGAGAGGACCCTCCTAAGGATGATGCCGTCCCCCGGCGTGATGCCGATCTTCTCGAGCAGCGGGTGACCGGAAATTTCGAAGAACGCCTCGGCGACGGTCTCCTCCCTTCCCGCTCTCACCATGTCACTCTGGGCCCTCTCTCCCAGGGTGAGCCCTAGGGCGTCAACGATGATTGATTTGCCGGCGCCTGTCTCACCGGTCAGGACATTGAGCCCCGGGCCGAATTCTATGGTAAGGTCATCGATGATGGCAAAGTCTTTAATGCGGAACTGCCTCAGCATACGTAAGAACCATACCACAGAGTTCGGGAAAATTCCAACGCCTTCTGGCATGAATCTTTCTTTGAATGTTTGCCTAAAGTGTCGTGAATTTAGGGCTTGACAAAAGGATTTCTTCCTGATACCTTTATGTAAGCTAGCAAAAAAATCTCATAGAGAAAGGGGGGGAGTAGATGACAAAAGCGGAGCTTATTGACAAGATCGCCTCTGGCGCCGGGCTCAGCAAAGCGGATGCTTCAAAGGCATTGGATTCAACTCTTAATGCAGTTAAGGCATCTTTGAAGAAGGGGCAGAAGGTTACACTGGTAGGTTTTGGAACTTTCGGGGTGGTTAAGAGAAAATCGAGAAAGGGACGCAATCCGAGAACCGGTGCGGTGATCACCATTCCGGCGGCCAGGACGCCGAAGTTTACTGCAGGTAAGGCTCTCAAGGACGCAGTAAGATAATAGTCTTCCTTTTTATAGGGTATCGGGGATAGGTTTCTATCCCCTTTTTTTTTGGCGGGGTCCCCTTCATTTGATATTCCTGACCCGAAGGACCTCCTCCGTTGAACGTTCTGATCGCCCGCGAGAAGGCGGGAAGGAGGGTATGATGTTGGTAGAGTTCACTATCGTGCCTATCGGTGTCGGCAGCAGTATCGGTGATCAGCTCGCCGAGGTGCTGAAGATCGTGGACGCGGGCGGAATGCCCTACAAGGTTAACCCCATGGGAACGGTCGTAGAAGGGGAATGGGACGAAGTGATGAAACTCGTCAGGAAATGTCACGATGCGGTCATGAAGACCGGGGAGCGGGCGATCACCACGATATCCATCGATGACCGGAAGGGCAAACCCGGCCGGATCGATGAAAAGGTAAAATCAGTGGAACGGAGAATAGGCAAATCTCTGAAGAAATAAGTACCGCCCATGGACAACGGAGAAGAGGCAATCCCCGGATATTCTGTGAAGATCGAGAGAATCCTCGCCGGCATTGACCTTGGTCCGGATACCGGGAAGATTCTTGCCTATGCTTCTTTATTTGCAAAAATAACCGGAGCCTCCCTTCAGCTCCTTTCGGTCCTCGATTACCTCGTCACCCCGCCCGCTTACCTCGCCCCTTATATCGAAGACGAGAAGAAGATCGCTGAAGAGAAATTCCGCCGTTGGGAAGAGAGGCTCGCCGCGTATGGGGTCTCGGCGGTGAAGGAGATCCGGGTCGGAAGGCTCGCCGAATCGTTCGCTGCTGCCGCCGAGAAGGGAAAGGCGGACATGCTCGTGCTCGGCTTCAAGACCCATACCTTCAGGAGGAGCAGTTCCGAGGGGTTGGTAAAGGGTCTGCGGATGCCGGTGCTTGTGGTGAGGGGAGAGCGTGCCGAGTCCGCGGATATCGGCCCGCTCGGGATAAGGAAGACACTCTGCCCTACCGATTTTTCCGAGACTTCGTCGAATGCATTCAGGACGGCAAAGGCACTGGCGGGCCTCTTCTCATCGGAACTCACGGCGCTCCACGTAGTACCGAGTCATATCATCGAAGAGCGGCTGGAGAGAAAAAGCCATGGGGACAGAGCGAGAGAGGATCTTCTTGAGAGGGCAAAAGAGAGGCTCGCCGGCTTTTTGAAAAATTTCGGCCTCGAAGATTCAGGGGTCGTCAGGGAGGGAGATCCTTACCGGGAGATCAGTGCTTTCGCCTCGGAAGAGAAGGCCGACCTTATCGTCATCGGAGCAAGGGGACTCTCCTCGCTAGAGGGTCCGCTCATCGGAAGCGTCTGCGATGCCGTCTTGAAATCGTCTCCCTGTCCCGTCCTTGTGATCCACTGATGATCCGTGACATCGTCTTTCTCCTCGCCGGCCTCTTCATGATACTCCTCGCTGCCGAAGGTTTTACCAACGGGATCGAGGCCCTCGGGCGAAGGCTTTCGCTCTCTCAGGCGGTGGTCGGCAGCATCCTCGCCGCCGTCGGAACAGCCCTGCCGGAGACGATGCTGCCGATCGTGGCGATATTCTTTTACGGCGGTTCCTCTGCGCATGAAATCGGCGTCGGCGCGATACTCGGCGCGCCCTTCATGCTCTCAACACTCGCTTTCTTCCTCGTAGGGCTCACCGCGGCTATATCCTGTCTCTTAAAGAAGCGCGCCTTCGTCATTACTGTCGAGGCCCATTCAACGACGAGGGATCTCGTTTTCTTCCTTCCGATGTATGCCGGCGCCGTCCTGATTCCGCTTGTCGCGGGAAGGTCGTCGGCGATACCGATAGCGATCCTTCTCATAGGAGGATATCTCCTCTACGCATATCGGACATTCCGGGGAGAGAGTGCCGACCTCGAGCATTCCGAGGGTCTCCATCTCTCGAAGTTATTGAGGAGTCCACGGTCCGGCGCGTCGGACCGCCCGGGCGTCGCCCTTATCCTCCTTCAGATAGCGGGTGCCCTGTCCGTCATGGTGGCCGGCGCTCATATCTTCGTTGCACACCTTGAACACCTCTCCCTCAGCTTCGGCATGAACCCCCTTCTCTTTGCGCTTGTCCTTGCTCCTATCGCAACGGAGCTTCCGGAGAAGTTCAACAGCGTCACCTGGACCTGGAAGGGGAGAGATACGCTTGCCATCGGAAACATTACCGGTGCGATGGTATTTCAGTCGACCTTTCCTGTTTCTGTGGGGCTCGTATTCACGGAATGGAATCTCAGCGGGATGGCGCTTTTTTCGGCGATCGTCACCCTCGCATCAGCTGCGGTCGTTCTGGGACAACTGGCATTCCGGAAGCGTCTCTCTCCGCTCACCCTGCTCCTCGGAGGAGTATTGTATCTTCTTTATGCCGTTGCATTGGTAATGAGGACCACGTGACCTGATTCTTGAACGCGGGCACCAGTGGTTGCATTTACCGGGATGCAAGGCGGATAAGATTATTTCTTAAACAGGTCATCAAACCTCTTTCGTATGTCTTCGCTCTTCCCCTCGGATCCCCCGCGGGCTGAAGCCTCCTTAAAAACGAACCAATCGCAGAAATTTGCCTTGTCACGGAGCCTTTGGAATTCGGCCTTCGGCTCGACGCATTTGTTGTGTGCCGTTTCGGAATAGAAGCGGCAGTTGAGACAGATATGGAGATCTCCCCTGCAATGGATGCAGACGGACTTTCTCGAGAAGTACTTGTCGACTTCTATCTCTTTTTTACAGAAGGCGCAGGTTTTCATGTCATCCTCCTTCACTATGAACCTTATTCATTATACTCTCAAGGTCATTATGGTGAAAAATACATCGCGCCTCGGTGGGATATTGAGGTTTATCGGCAAAAGCGTGTAAACTATCGGCATCCAGAATGCCGGGGTAGCTCAGCTGGCAGAGCAGCTGATTCGTAATCAGCAGGTCGGGAGTTCAAATCTCCTCCCCGGCTCCAGTATTTATTAAAGGGTTAGCTTTACAGGCTCATCCTTTTTTCTTTGAAACTGTGCACTTATTGTGCGGTTGGTTTTCCTGCCGGCAAAGGGGCAGAGCAGGAGATCATCTGCCCCTCATCCTCGGTTCTATTTACTTCACCGCGTCCTTCAATGCTTTCCCTGCCGTGAACTTAGGTGCTTTATGGGCAGGTATCTTTAAGATTGCCCCAGTCCGGGGATTCCTACCCGTCCTCGCCTTCCGCTTGGAAACAGAGAACGTGCCAAAACCGACAAGGATAACTTTATCACCTTTCTTCAATGCCTTGACCACTGCCTCGATCCCCGCTTCAAATGCCCTTCCCACGGCTGCCTTTGTCAGAGAAGTCTCTTTTGAAACCTTTTCGATTAAGTCTGTCTTCGTCATATGAATCCCCCTTAGGAAATATTTGATAAGGAAAGTATACAGGATGAAAAGGACAAAGTGAAGAGTTCGGCAGGAGTTCTCCTGGTATGTTCACTTAGCGCTTTCTCCAAAGAGGCCTCCCTGGCTGATACGAGCGCAGGGAACGATACCTTTATAATCATCATGTCCAGTCCCACTGTGTCACTCGTTGCCTCTCTGAGTAAGCAGTGAGAAAAGGGCGGTCATAACGGCTTATGAAGATAGACTGTAAGTGCCCGGACTGGTTTGTAGGACGGGCACGATCTTCTTTATTTGTTTTGCTTCTGTTTGCAGTAGTCATGCTGGCCGTTCCAGCTACGTCACCCGCAGAGGTTTCTATAGGGGTATCGGTAACTTTCGCTCCCCCAGCGCTTCCCCTATACGTTCAGCCGCTTTGCCCTGGTCCCGGCTTCATCTGGATACCGGGCTACTGGGCATGGGATCCGGATATCGGTTACTACTGGGTTCCCGGCATGTGGGTGCGGGCGCCCTTTGTAGGCGCGCTGTGGACGCCGGGCTATTGGGCATGGAGCGACGGCGTGTATATCTGGAGCGAAGGCTACTGGGGACCTGTTGTAGGCTTTTATGGAGGGATTATCTATGGTTTTGGCTATGCGGGTATCGGCTACGATGGCGGCTACTGGAAGGACGGCACATTCTACTACAACCGCGCAGTAAATAACATCAACACAACGAACATCACGACCGTTTACAGGACGACGGTCAGCAACATTCGCCCGACCGGCGCCAGTTTCAACGGCGGCGCAGGCGGTACCACCGCTCACCCCACTTCTGAACAACTGGCTGCGGCCAGTCAAAAACGTTTCACGCTCACCGATGCACAAAAAAAGCAGATGCGAGTTGCCAGAGCTAACCCCAAGCAGCGGGTGACTGTGAACCGCGGACGTCCAGCCATTGCAGCCACAACGAAGCCAGGTGTGTTCAAAGGGCACGGCGTCGCACGTGCAAGCCGGGCAGGAGCCCCTTACAAGGCGCCACCGTCCCACAAGGCGGCCCCCACCGAACATGTTCGAACTCCGAAACACGGCGCTGAAAAACATGCGCCGGTCGACGCGCCCGAACATAAAACTCCCGGTGCCCCACAGAGAGAGCCTCAACAACGAGTCACCGAGCCTCACCCCGCCCCTCAGCATCCAACGGAAACAAAACCGTTGCCGCAGGAAAAGACCAAAGGTGAAAAGGAGCCGCGATAGTGCCTAGGCAGATGGTAGCGGATAGGTGGTTCTGTCTTAGCAAAGACAACCATCACCGTCCCAGCCAGTCCGACAGTATCATCCCCTAAGAAATGGTTATCGAATATTTAGGTTACTTTCAAGAACAACAATTGCGGCTAAAATGACTGGTTTGCTGAAGGAGCAGACCTTCACGCCGAAACCTATTACGGTAATCTATGTGTCTCAGTTATGGCTGTCAATTTGCTGTAAAATAAATCATGATTCTCACAGGTAGTTGCTCCTTGATGGAGGATATTGCCAAAGAAGCCTGGCTGCTCGATACGTCATCTTTATGATGCGAAGACTTGCCATAAGCGCTCTCGTTGTCATCTTTTTGTTCAATCACGTTGTCCTTGCCTCTGATTTCAGCTTTTCTCCCCGCTCTAACAAAGCCCATCTCATAGAGTGGAGGCACTGGGAGAAGCAGTCTCTCGATGATGCGAAGAGAGAAGGCAAACCCATACTGCTTTCCTTGAGCGCGGTATGGTGTCACTGGTGCCACGTAATGGATGAAACGACCTATTCTGCTATCAGCGTAATCGATTACATTAATAGCAATTTTATTCCTGTACGGGTAGATGCGAACATGAGACCCGATATAGACAATCTCTACAACCAGGGAGGCTGGCCCAGCACGGTTGTCCTCACGCCCGATGGAGAAATCGTGCAGGGCGGAACCTACATTTCCGAGGAGTCCATGATCACGTGGCTTTCAGATGCATTGGGCATACTCAAAGAGGACAAGAAGGGATTCAAGGAAAAGAGCGATACAATGAAGAAAAAGAGAGGGCCAGCTCGGCAGACGGATGGCTCCGCCCCCGACCTTTCTGATATTGCCAGAATAACCACTCTGCTTGAATCGTCATATGACGAGAAATATGGGGGCTTCGGGCTATCGCAAAAGTTTCCTAATCCCGACGCAATCGATTTTCTCCTTTCAGGGTACGTGAGCACGAGAAACACAGAACTCATGACAATGATTTCCACGACTCTTGAGAAGATGTCCGGGGGAGAACTGCATGACCGTGTCGAAGGAGGCTTCTTCAGATACGCTACAGGGCGAGACTGGTCGGCGCCTCATTACGAGAAGATGCTGGATCTGAACGCAGCGCTCATCAGGAATTACGCATCGGCCTACATGGTCTTCGGTAACGGCGACTACAAGAAGGTTTTGAACAGCACCGTCACTTACATAGCGAAACATCTCTATAACAAGAAGACGGGAGCTTTTTACGGCAGTCAGGATGCCGAAGAAGAGTACTACAGGAAACGAGAGCGAGCCGGGGTTAAGCCGCCGCGGATTGATAGTACTATTTATGCCGACTCCAATGCCCAGATGATAACCGGCCTCATTGTCGCGTCTGGGGCGACCGGCGAAAAGAACCTCATCGGAATGGCGAAACAAACTGCAAATTTTATCATGACCAATCTCTATTCAGACAAGGCCGGCACATATCATTACTACTCCGGACAGAAGTATCTGAGCGGTCTCCTCTCAGACAACGTACTCTTTGGCTTGGCCCTTATCGATTTATACAATGTGACAGGAGAGAAAAAGTACATCGACCGAGCTGAAGATATCTGTCGGCTCATCATAGATAAATTTTACGATAAGGCGACCGGCAGGTTCATTCCGTCTCTTGAAACCACGATTGTCAATCCGACGAGAACCGGTGCGCTCTCAGACTATAACACGTATCTGTCAAACTACAGAGCAGTAATATTGTTCAATAGGCTGTATTATTGTAACGGCGATGAAGACTTAAAACGCATTATTGAAAACGTAAATGCTCATGTAAGCACTATCTATGAGACGTATGGGCCTTCTGCTGCCCTCTATGGAACGGCATTGCGCTGGAGCCTGGAAACTCCGTTTGTGGTCACGATCATTGCCCGTGATAGGAACGTCGGCAGATTTCTCTTGCAGGCCAATAAAATCTATATCCCTCAAAAGGTGCTAAAGATACTCTCTTTAAGCCGGCAGGGAGAGCGAATCAGGGCACTTGGCTATCCGGTGGAAGAGGCCGCATACGTCTGTTCGGGAAGGAGATGCTCACCGGCTTTAACCGAGCCGGACAGGCTGATTGCGGGGATTAAAAGATTTATGGCAAATCGTGACGGAAAGGATAAAACGGACTGATATTTTCCCCGTGTTTGCACCGTTTCACCTTCCCACGATTCCCTCAAGAGCCCAAAAGAATCCCGCCGGAAGCCTGCTATCTCGAAAAGACCGCAGGCCTCGGCAAAACGAAACCGACATGTCCACAGAAAGGATCTGAGAAGGCAAACAAGATCTCTCATTGGAGCGATTACCGTATCATCAGGTCTTCACTCCACCATTCAGGACCGCAGACCTCATTCCCTCTCATAGGAGCAACCGAGCGAAATAGGGAAAATCACGGCGTCCTGTGACGCACAGCTGCTAAGGAACCTCGCCTGAGGGCATGTCCTCCATCCTGTTGATGAGATTCTTGACAGCCTCTTTTTCGATCAGGATTCCCTTTTCCTTACCTGATTTTTCCAAATCCTTGAGATAGAATTGGAGTGCATTCATCACCGCACTGGCTTCTAAACCGGTTAATTTCAGATCCATCGCCTTACCTCCTTTCTCTTCGAATAATGCTCATATCAAATGTTACCAACTGCACGGTAATTGTCAAGTCATTCTTGAAGACGTGTCGCAGGAGGAATGATGCCGTGAAAGGGATATTCGGAAGCCGACGGATTCATCACCCGCGGGGTCCGACGGGTAAGGAGAAATAAAAAATCGCCCCCTCATTGATCCTTCCTTCCGCCCAGACCCGTCCCCCGTGTTTTTCGATCACCCGCTTAATGATGAAAAGTCCGATTCCTGTCCCTTCAAACTCCTCCGATGCGTGCAGACGCTTGAAGAGGCTGAAGAGTTTCTCCGACGCATCCTCATCGAATCCGATTCCATTGTCTTTGACATAGTAAATCGTTTCAGCCCTTTCTTCGGTACCGCCGATTTCTATTCTTGCGGTTTCTTCGCGACGCGTATACTTGAACGCATTGGACAGCAGATTTATCACTACCTGACGCATCATGGATGGATCACCCCAGGCAACGGGGAGCGATTTTATTTCTAGCTCCAGATTTCTGTCGCCGAGTGTTGCCTTTATTTCCTCGGCGACGTTCTTCGCGAGCGCCTCCATGTCGATATCCGATTTCTCAATCTCCCTTGTGCTGACACGCGAGAAAGAAAGGAGGTCACCGATGAAGTGCGTCAGCTGTCTGGTCTTCTCACTGATCGTAGTAAGCTTTTCCCTCCCCTCATCGTCAAGCTTATCTCCATACTTTTTCAGCAGATTGCCTGAGGACCATTCGATGACAATCAACGGCTCCCGGAGATCATGGGACGCTGCGTAACTGAAACTCTCCAGATCCCGATAGGAGGCCTCAAGGCGCCTGTTTGATCTTTCGAGTTCTCCCGTGCGTTCTTTCACCGTCTCTTCGAGGTACTGACGATATCGTCTCTCCTCCTCCGCTTCCCTCCTGCGCCAGATGAGAATAACACCCGCGCCTGCGGAGATGATACAGAGGCCGATCAGGAGCATCACATTCCACAGTCGTTGACGGATCGGCGCATAGACCTCTTCTTTGTCGACCTTAGAGACGATGAACCATGGAGAATCGGGGATCGCTCTCGTCGCCGCAAGGACTTTTTCTCCCCGGTAATCTATCCCCTCGGAAATCGTCTTCTTCCCGTTCACCGCAATCGCGGCCGGAAGGTTCGGCGTGCCCGCCGACAAACGAAGGGTGAGT